>NZ_JBWVBR010000004.1:0-229556 GCF_056629255.1 Pseudoalteromonas sp. NFXS53
CGGCGATTAGCGCAGTTTGGTAGCGCACTTGGTTTGGGTCCAAGGGGTCGCAGGTTCAAATCCTGCATCGCCGACCATCTTATCTTCTCTCATTTTAGTCATCTTTTAATCAGTCAGTCCGTTATTCACCATTTATTTACCTTCATAGCTCGACTACAGCAATGAATCGGTTATAATGCCGCGTCTATTGTTTAACATAGCGCCCAGTAGGGCAGGCAACAAGATTGTCTAATAGGGTTAAATACACGTATTGCGTTTTTAACTAAGCTAATTAGTGCAACTTGTTTCTAAGGAAGGCGCATTGGCGCCAAAAATGAAGATTGAGGTAAATCATGCAAGTTTCTGTTGAGACGACTCAAGGCCTTGAGCGCCGTCTGACTATCACCGTTCCTGCAGAGAACGTTGAGACTGAAGTTAAAAAACGCTTACAACAACTGTCTAGAACTCAGCGTATCGATGGTTTCCGTCCAGGTAAGGTACCAGTAAAAGTAATCGCTAAGCGTTACGGTGCAGCTGTACGTCAAGAAGTTGCTGGCGATATCATGCAACGCAACTACATCGAAGCAATTGTTTCTGAAAAGCTAAACCCAGCTGGCGCACCTGCGTTCGCACCTAAGTCTTTAGAAGAAGGCAAAGAGCTAGTATTTGAAGCAACTTTTGAAGTTTATCCAGAAGTTGAACTAAAAGATCTTGAGCAAATCGCTGTTGAAAAGCCAGTTGTTGATGTAACTGACGAAGATCTAGCTAACATGCTAGAAACACTTCGTAAGCAACACGCTACTTGGACTGAAAGCGATGCAGCTGCTGGCGAAAACGACCGTGTAACTGTTGATTTCCTAGGTACTGTTGACGGCGAAGAGTTCGAAGGCGGTAAAGCTGAAGATTTCCCTCTAGAGCTAGGTCAAGGTCGCATGATCCCTGGTTTCGAAGACGGTATCGTTGGTAAAAAAGCAGGCGAAGAAGTTGTTGCTGATGTAACTTTCCCTGAAGAGTACCACGCTGAAAACCTAAAAGGTAAGCCTGCTCAATTCACTATCACTGTGAAGAAAGTAGAAGTTCAAGAGCTTCCTGAGCTAAACGACGAGTTCGCAACTAAGTTTGGTGTTGCTGAAGGTGGCGTTGACGCACTTAAAGAAGAAGTTAAAAAGAACATGTCTCGTGAGCTAACTCAAGCAGTTAAAGCG
This sequence comes from Pseudoalteromonas sp. NFXS53, assembly GCF_056629255.1. Lineage (NCBI taxonomy): Bacteria > Pseudomonadati > Pseudomonadota > Gammaproteobacteria > Alteromonadales > Pseudoalteromonadaceae > Pseudoalteromonas > Pseudoalteromonas sp. NFXS53. The sequence continues at coordinate 1,185 of NZ_JBWVBR010000004.1, forward strand.
AACGTAAAAGACCAAGCTATCAAAGGTCTTTTAGAGACTAACGAAGTTGAAGTACCTAAGTCACTTATCGACCAAGAAATTGATGCGCTTCGTCAACAAGCGGCACAACGTTTTGGCGGCAACGCGCAAAACATGCCTGAGCTACCAGCTGAGCTTTTCCACGAGCAAGCAGTAACTCGCGTTAAGACTGGTTTACTTCTTGGTGAAGTGATCAAGTCAAACGACATCCAAGTTGATGACGCTAAAGTTGAAGAGCTAATTGCATCAGTTGCTTCTGCATACGAAGATCCAAGTGAAGTAGTTGCATACTACAAATCAAATGATCAAATGATGCAGCAAATGCGTAACGTAGCTATGGAAGAACAAGCTGTTGAAGCGATTCTTGCAAAAGCTGCAGTGACTGACGTTGAAAAAGCATTCGACGACATCATGAATCCACAGCAAGGTGCTTAATAAGTCATTGACTTAAAGCTTTGCTAACGATTTAATGGCTCGTGATACTCTTTTTGAGGATCCGAGCCATTTTACTTTCTGTAGGTAAAATATCCGCAAAACGCAGCGCCAGATTTTGGCGGCTCCTAAGGAATGAATAACAATGAATGATGGTATGTTTGATCCACTTAATGCATTAGTCCCTATGGTTGTTGAGCAAACAGCGAAAGGTGAACGCTCTTTTGACATTTATTCACGTCTTTTAAAAGAACGTATTATTTTCTTAACTGGACAAGTTGAAGACCACATGGCAAACCTTATTGTGGCGCAACTATTATTCTTAGAATCTGAAAGTCCTGATAAAGATATTTATTTATACATCAACTCGCCAGGCGGTTCGGTAACGGCGGGTATGTCTATTTATGATACTATGAATTTCATCAAACCTGATGTAAGTACGGTATGTGTAGGCCAAGCAGCGAGCATGGGCGCATTCTTACTGTCAGGTGGTGCAAAAGGTAAACGTTATTGCTTACCTAACTCTCGCGTGATGATCCACCAACCATTAGGTGGTTTCCAAGGTCAGGCATCTGATTTTGAAATTCATGCAAAAGAGATTTTATCTATCAAAGAAAAACTAAATCGTTTAATGGCTGATCACACAGGCCAAGAATACGAAAAAGTAGCACATGACACAGACCGTGATAACTTTATGACTGCAGAGCAGGCATTAGAGTATGGTTTAATCGATGCAGTTCACACTCGCAGAGATTTAAAATAAGTTATAATACCAATCATCAATAACTCTCAAAATTGATCACTTATTTAAGATTATTGGTATAAATCAGGGCAAAGTTAATTTGCCCTATGTTAACTATGCTAATTTTTAGTTTCTTTGATATAGTTAACAACATGATTATTGTTATCTAGAGAAGATAACGCAAAACGATGAGGTAGCTGAATGTCAGATACACCAACAGACGGCGACAAAAATACAAAGCTTCTATACTGCTCATTTTGTGGCAAAAGCCAACATGAAGTGAGAAAGCTGATTGCTGGACCTTCTGTTTATATTTGTGACGAATGCGTCGATCTGTGCAACGACATTATTAGGGAAGAAATCAAAGATATTGCACCAAAGCATGATTCTGGTGACAAACTACCTGTTCCTAAAGAGATCCGTAACCACCTAGACGACTATGTTATTGGTCAAGAGCACGCTAAGAAAGTGTTAGCCGTTGCTGTATATAACCATTACAAGCGATTAAAGAACCAATCTGTAAAGTCTGAGGTTGAATTAGGTAAGAGTAATATTCTACTTATCGGTCCAACAGGTAGTGGTAAAACACTATTAGCAGAAACGCTGGCGCGATTACTTGACGTACCATTTACAATGGCTGACGCAACAACATTAACTGAAGCGGGTTATGTTGGTGAAGATGTTGAAAACATCATTCAAAAGCTGCTACAGAAATGTGATTACGATGTCGAAAAAGCACAGCGTGGCATTGTTTATATTGACGAAATAGACAAGATTTCTCGTAAATCTGATAATCCATCAATTACGCGTGATGTGTCAGGTGAAGGCGTTCAGCAAGCATTACTTAAGCTGATTGAAGGCACCGTTGCGTCAGTGCCACCGCAAGGCGGCCGTAAGCACCCTCAACAAGAGTTCTTACAGGTTGACACCTCTAAAATCTTGTTCATCTGTGGTGGTGCGTTTGCTGGTCTTGATAAAGTCATTGAACAGCGCAGCCATAAAAACACTGGTATTGGTTTTGGTGCAGACGTTAAAACGTCAGACTCAGAACGTTCTTTAAGTGAAACATTTAAAGATGTTGAGCCTGAAGATTTAGTGAAGTACGGTTTAATCCCTGAGTTCATAGGTCGTCTGCCAGTTGTTGCAACACTTACAGAGCTTGATGAAGCGGCACTTATTCAAATTTTAAGTGAGCCTAAAAACGCGCTGACTAAACAATTTGGCGCACTTTTCAAAATGGAAGGTGTTGAATTAGAGTTTAGAGAAGACGCCCTGAAAGCGATTGCACACAAAGCGATGGAACGTAAAACCGGTGCCCGTGGCCTGCGTTCTATTGTTGAAGGTGTACTGCTAGATACCATGTATGATTTACCTTCAATAGAAGATGTCAGTAAAGTTGTTATTGATGAGACTGTGATTAAAGGCGAATCAGACCCAATTCTTCTTTATGAAAACGGCAACCAAGACAAAGCTGTTTCAGAATAATTAAGATTCGGTATAAAAAAGGAGCCATTGGCTCCTTTTTTTATCAATCGGTTGAACTTTATGGGTTTAATCCCCATATTGCCATTATTAACGAATAACCAAAATGCGAAGAGAAAATAATGACACTTGAGAGAACTGATCGAGTCGAAATTCCTGTGTTGGCCTTACGCGACGTTGTTGTGTATCCGCATATGGTGATCCCGCTATTTGTTGGTCGTGAGAAATCGATCAGATGTCTTGAAGCGGCGATGGAAAAAGACAAGCAAATTTTTCTAGCCGCGCAGATGGATGCTGCGGTTGATGATCCTTCAACAGATGAAATTTATACAACAGGTACAATTGCGACTGTATTACAGTTATTAAAATTACCTGATGGCACAGTTAAAGTGCTAGTAGAAGGTACGCAAAGAGCGCGTATCGAATCATTCATCGAAACTGATGAATACTTTTCTGCGACTGCACAGTTTGTTGCTTCACAAGATATTGATGAGCAAGAGCAAGATATTTTCGTGCGCAGTGCAATTAGCCAATTTGAAGGCTATGTAAAGCTTAATAAGAAGATCCCACCAGAAGTTTTATCATCTGTGTCTGGCATCGATGAAGCTGCACGACTAGCCGATACTATGGCTGCACATATGCCTATTAAAGTACCAGAAAAGCAGAAAGTTTTAGAGCTTGAAAGCGTAACAGAGCGCTTAGAGTACTTAATGGCTTTAATGGAAGGTGAAATTGATCTACTACAAGTAGAGAAAAAAATTCGCTCTCGCGTTAAAAAGCAGATGGAAAAATCTCAACGTGAGTACTATCTGAACGAACAAATGAAAGCGATTCAAAAAGAGTTAGGTGAGCTGGATGATGTACCTGACGAATTTGAAGCGTTGAAAAAGCGCATCAGCGAAGCGCAAATGCCAAAAGAGGCTGAAGAAAAAGCCACAGCTGAACTGAACAAGTTAAAAATGATGTCGCCAATGTCTGCAGAAGCGACAGTAGTGCGTTCGTACATAGATACCATGATCAATGTACCTTGGAAAAAACGTTCTAAAGTGAAAAAAGATTTAGCTGGCGCTGAAAAAATCTTAAATGCTGATCACTACGGCCTTGAGAAAGTGAAAGAGCGCATCATTGAGTATCTAGCGGTTCAACAGCGTACCAACAAACTAAAAGGTCCAATCCTGTGTTTAGTGGGTCCTCCTGGCGTGGGTAAAACCAGTTTAGGTCAATCAATCGCACGTTCAACAGGTCGTAAGTATGTGCGTATGGCACTGGGTGGCGTTCGTGATGAAGCTGAGATCCGCGGTCACCGTAGAACTTACATTGGTTCAATGCCAGGCAAACTCATTCAAAGTATGAGTAAAGTTGGGGTGAAGAACCCATTATTCTTGCTTGATGAAATCGATAAGATGTCATCGGACATGCGTGGTGACCCAGCTTCTGCATTATTAGAAGTATTAGATCCAGAGCAAAACAGCACCTTCGCCGACCACTATTTAGAAGTCGATTACGACCTATCTGATGTGATGTTCGTTGCAACGTCTAACAGCTTCAATATTCCTGGCCCTCTACTTGACCGTATGGAAGTAATCCGTCTATCTGGTTATACCGAAGATGAAAAGCTGAATATTTCAAAACAGCACCTGATTCCAAAGCAGATCAAGCGTAATGGCTTAAAAGAAGGTGAGGTTGAAATCGAAGATAGCGCTATCATTGGCATTATTCGCTACTACACGCGTGAAGCGGGTGTTCGTAGCTTAGAGCGTGAGATCTCAAAGCTTTGCCGCAAAGCGGTTAAAGACATCTTATTAAACAAAGACAACAAGCAAATTGTTATCAATGGTGACAACTTAGAGTCTTACTTAGGCGTACACCGTCATGACTTCGGTAAGGCAGAAGATGGCGACAGAATCGGTCAAGTTACTGGTTTGGCATGGACTGAAGTCGGTGGTGATTTATTGACTATCGAATGTGCGTCGATGCCAGGTAAAGGCAAGTTGTCATTTACCGGTTCTCTGGGTGATGTTATGCAAGAGTCTATTCAGGCAGCTATGACGGTTGTTCGTAGTCGCACTGATAAACTGCGCATTAATGAAGACTTCTATGAGAAGCGTGATATTCACGTACACGTACCAGAAGGCGCGACGCCAAAAGATGGTCCAAGTGCAGGTATTGCCATGGTCACAGCTTTAGTTTCAAGTTTAACGGGCAACCCAGTACGTTCTGATGTGGCAATGACAGGTGAGATCACTTTACGTGGTGAAGTACTACCTATCGGTGGTTTAAAAGAAAAACTTCTGGCAGCGCACCGTGGTGGTATTAAAACCGTTGTTATTCCAAAAGTGAATGAAAGAGACTTGAAAGAGATTCCTCAGAATGTGCTTGAAGGCTTAGAGATTCACCCAGTTTCTTGGATTGACGAGGTGTTATCACTGGCTTTAGCTGAACCAATCGAGTCATTTTCTGTTGAAACTCAGAAAAAAGTCGAAAATAGCTAAAAAAGTGCTGTAAAGGGCTTTTCAAATCACATTGGTGTGATAAGTTAGGCTCTGATTCAAGCCTAGGCCTTATGTAGCTTAGGCTGACAAAGATTTTAAGAATTAGAAAGTAGTTCACTTTCTAGTAGTAATAACAAAAAGTGGTAGTTATCAAAAAATGCTCTCGCTTTTGATAATAACAATGTAAGAGGATGATATTGTGAATAAATCTCAATTAATCGATCAAATCGCAGCTGATGCTGACATCTCTAAAGCAGCGGCAGGTCGTGCGCTAGATTCATTCATCGAGTCAGTTACTGGTGCGTTAAAAGATGGCGATTCTGTAGCATTAGTTGGTTTCGGTACTTTTTCTGTACGTGAGCGTGCAGCACGTTCAGGCCGTAACCCACAGACTGGTGAAACTATCCAAATCGCAGCTGCGAACATTCCTTCTTTCAAAGCGGGTAAAGCACTGAAAGACGCAGTAAACTAATTAAATTAGTGACGAGGCTTTACACTGATTCACGTTTAAAACGTTAAGTCAGTCTCGTGTAGCTTCAAGTAAAAAAGCGTATCTGTTAAGATACGCTTTTTTTACAATAGCTAAAAATCAAAGCGCGTGCGTGCTTTGGCTTAGATAAGAGAAACAACAATGCTAGAAAAGATCAGAGAAGGCTCACAGGGCCTTGCAGCCAAAATTATCCTTGGCTTAGTTATCCTGTCTTTTGCGTTAGCAGGGATAGGTGGTTACCTAGGTCAAACCACAGAGCAACCTGTCGCAGAAGTTAATGGAGTTCAAATTAGTCAAACTGAGTTCTCACGTGCTTTTGAAAATGAGCGTGCGCGTCTTGAGCAACAGTTTGGTGAATACTTTGCGCAAATCGCAGCTGACCCAAACTACATGGCACAGATCCGCAATGGCGTGATCGACCGTTTGGTACAACAAGAATTACAAAACCAACTTGCGCTTCAGTTAGGTCTACGCGTCAGTGACGAGCAAGTGAAGCAGGCGATTGTTGAAATGCCTTATTTCCAAGTCGCAGGTCAGTTTAATAATGATGCATACCTACGTGCTATCCGTCAGATGAACTTCCAACCAGACACATTCAGAGAGTTCCTACGTGAAGAAATGACACGTACACAACTGGTTTCTGCTGTTGCTGGTTCTGATTTTGTGTTGCCAGGTGAAATACAGCAAACAGCTGCACTGCAACAACAAACACGAAACATCGATTATGTGCTTCTGACAAAAGAGAAAATGAAGTCTCAAGTGTCAGTATCTGATGAAGAAGTGAATGATTATTATCAACTTAATCAGCAACAATTTATGGCACCAGAGCAAGTTGCTGTTCAGTATTTAGAATTAAAAGCTGATGATATTACTTTAGATACGCCAGTGACTGATGAAGATGTTCGCGCTTACTATGAAGAAAGCAAGTCACAGTATTTAGAAGAAGAAAAGCGTCGTGTTGCGCACATTCTTATCGATAACAGCGAAGATGATACTGCAGCAGAAGAAAAAGCTAACGCTATCTTAGCTGAATTAAAAGCGGGCGCAGACTTTGCTACCTTAGCTGAAGAAAAATCTGATGACATCGTCAGTGCTGAACTTGGCGGTGACCTTGATTGGATTGAACGTGATGTGATGGAACCTGCCTTTGAAGAAGCTGCATTTGCACTGGCAAATATCGGTGACTTTACTGACGTTGTTGCAACTGAGTTTGGTTATCACATTATTAAATTGACAGATTTACAAGCGCAAGTTGAGAAACCATTTGAAGAAGTTGCCACTGAACTAAGAGCTGAACTTGAAAAGAACGCGAAGCTAGATGTGTTCTATCAAAAGCAAACTGAAGTGGCTGAGCTTGCGTTCGAAGTTGCTGATACTTTGGAAGATGCATCACTTGCTGCAGGTGTTGAATTGAAAACAACTGACTTAGTTAGTCGTATGATGTTACCTGCACCTCTAAATTCACCAGCTGTTTCAACAACTATCTTTACACCAGAGTTACTTGAAGACAAAGTGAACTCTGAAGTGTTAGAAGTGGCACCTGAGCATTTTGTGGTTGTTCGTGTAACAGAGCACGTTGCTGCTGCAACTAAGCCGCTTGAAGCAGTTAAAGAGCAAATAGTATCGACTTTAACAAACGAAAAAGCATCATCTTTACTTGCTGAATATTCAGAAAACTTATTTACTGAGTTTAAAGCAGGTAAAGCGCTACAAGAGATTGCGTCAGCTGAAGCGACTGAGGTTAGCACTGAGGCAGCTCTGCAACGTCAATCTTATTCTGTTGCGCCTGCGATTGTGAAAGAGGTATTTGCTTTACCTCACCCTTCAGAAGGCGGCAAAGTTGAAAGCTTAGTCACGTTAAATAACGGTGATGTAGCACTTGTTCAATTGAACTCAGTAACAACCCCTGAAATTACGGCTGAACTTGATGCGCAGCAAAAGCAGGGCATTACTATGTCGGCGATAAATAAAAACTACTTAGCGTTTGTTTCTGCTCTTGAATCAAAAGCTGAGGTGGTTCGTCCAACAGTTCAAGTTACTGAAGAAAATTAAGTAAATATTTTATGAACAGAAAAGCGCCTTTATGGCGCTTTTTTTATTTTAATTTACAAAACAATAGCAAGTTTGCCGGGTTTTTGTACGCTCTATTATTGACATAAATCCCCATTGCTCTATGGTTAGAGTAATATCTACAAACAATAAAAACTCAGGGAGCTGGGAACATGGCAATCGAAATCAACTTTGAACTATCAGATGCAGATTTAGCGCATTTTAAGAGCATGATGGACAAAGTTATCAGCAAAACTTCACACTATTCAGAAAGCGAAATCTTAACCAAAGCGCAACAGCTAGTTGATGAGATGGAAAAGAGTGAACTGCCAGAATTTGTTCGCACAAGAATGGCGTCTTTAGCGACGTTAATTGATGCAGTTCAAGATACAGAGTGGCAGATCCCAGAAGAAGAAAGAAAAGACATTATCGCTTCGCTAGCATACTTCAGCGAGCCTGAAGATGTAGTACCTGATCACATTCCTGGTCTTGGTTATATTGATGATGCGATTATGATTGAACTTGTATTACAAGATATGTCTTTAGATCTTAAAGCATACTCAGAGTTCTGTAGTTTCAGAGCGACGGAAGAGTCTCGTCGTGGTGAAGAGGCAAAAGTCGACCGTGAAAGTTGGTTAGCAGGTACGCGTGCTCAGATCCGCTCTAACATGCGCCGACAACGTCAAGGCCGAAAATCTCGCCTATTTTCGCGCATTATGTAATTTTGTTTATTTGATAACAAACATAAATTTCGAAAAGGCTGCTTACACGTTAAGCAGCCTTTTCATTACCTTAGATTTGGGTTGAGCGAATACCTGAGCGGTTTTTCCATATTCAACCACCTTGCCTTTATTAAGTACCAACAAGCTATCACTCATGTGTTTGACTAAGCTTAAATGATGAGTGATCAAAACATAGCTCAAGGCAGTTTCTTTCTGCAATGCTAATAAGAGATTGACTGTTTGCGCCCTAACAGATGGGTCAAGCGACGATAAGGCTTCATCGAGCACCAAAACTTTAGGATCTAAAATAAGAGCTCTAGCGAGCGCGACACGCTGCAATTGACCCCCACTAAACATGTGCGGATAGTAATGGTAGTGTTCCTCAAGCAAACCAACCCGAATTAAAACATGGGCTATTTTTTTATCTCGTTGTTTGTGAGTTAACTCTGTGTTGTAACTCAAACAGTCATCGAGTATTTCACCTATTGTAAGACCAGGGTTGAGAGAGCGAGTAGGATCTTGGAAAATCATACGAATATGACGACAGTGATCTTGCCTAACACCATCGTCTTCTATGGTTGTGCCATCGAGTAAAATTTGCCCTGTTTCGGCTTGCTCTGCACCGGCTAATAGCTTTGCCAAAGTGCTTTTACCTGCGCCAGTTTCACCTATAATGGCGATGGTTTCACCTTTGCCTAAGCAAAAGGATATATCGGTCAATACAGGTACATTTTTTCTTTTTAATAAACCGACTCTAACGCGATAGGTTTTGTGCAGAGACTGAACTTTTAAGATGGGTTGCATTTTTTATCTTCCTTTAACAAAGGGAAGTGGCAAGCAAAAGTATGACCATGAGATTTTTTTTGCTTAGGGGTAACCACACACTGCTTTTGCGCTTGTGGACACCTTGGCCCTAAGCGGCAGCCTATAGGTAAGTGCTGTAATGGTGGAATAGTGCCTTTAAGTGCATAAAAACTTTCTTTATGGGCAAGACCTTGTGCGTAATCTGGCAAACTTTTTACTAAGGCTTGCGTGTAAGGGTGCAGAGGGGCATTAAACACTTTCTCTGTGGGCCCTGCCTCCACCATCTGACCACAGTACAATACATGCATAGCGTGTGACCAAGAGGTAATTTCTTCGAGTTCATGAGAAATCATCAATACAGACATATTTTTGAGCTGATTGAGGCTTTTTAATAGTCTAAAAACCTGTGCTCTTGTCGTGCTTTCAAGTGCCGTAGTCGGTTCATCAGCAATTAACAACTTTGGGTTTCGAGCAATGGCCATGGCTATCATTACTTTTTGGCAGATCCCTTCTGAAAGCTCATGAGGGTAGCTATCAGCAACACGTTTATCGTCTTTGATCCCCACTTTATGAAGTAGCGCTTTGACGCGTTTTTTTCTTAGTTGTCTGCGCACTAAAAAGTTACCACTTAACGACTCTTCAGGGATTGACTCTGAGACTTGCTCAAATACTTTTGCTGTTGGGTCTAGGCTTCTACTCGGCTCTTGATAGATCATCGCAATATCTTGGCTGACTAGTTTTCGACGTTTTTCCGGCGGCAAGCGCATTAAGTCGACCCCTTGCCAATGCATCCTATCGGCTGTGACACGCCAGCGTTTATTTAAAACCCCGACAATGGCCTTTGCGATTAAACTTTTGCCAGAGCCTGACTCGCCAACCAGCGCATGTACTTCGCCTTCTTTTAGGCTCAAATTCACTTTATCAACCGCGCGAATAACGCCATTTTCGGTAGGTAGCTCTATGGTTAAGTTTTTGATATCGAGTAAATGCATCAGTCAGCCTTACGATCTTTCAATACTTGTCTCAAACCATCACCTACCAGGTTCGTCGATAAAACAGCGATAAATAATAGTACACCAGGCAAACCAACAGTCCATGGTGCTAGGTAAATTAGACCAAGGTTTTCAGCCAAGATAGCGCCCCATTCAGTCGTCGGTGGTTGAGCCCCTAATTTGAGGAAGCCAAGCGCTGCAATGTCCAAGATAGCCGTTGAAAGTGCCATAGTGAAAATAACCACAATATGCTCGTAAATATTAGGAAATACGCCTCGAACCAGTATTTTCCATTTACTGGCGCCATCTAAGCGAAAGGCACTGATGTAATCTTTACTTAGCTCTTCTACCACTAAATTTCGGATTGAATGCACGTATTGAGGAAGTAAGGCCAAAATAATCGCCCACACCGTATTAAGCAAGCCAGGCCCTAAGATAGCGATGATGATGATAGCTAATAACAACGAGGGAATAGACAAGGTGATGTCTAGTAAATGATTAAAAAAGCTTGAGCGAATACCTTTACTCATACCTGCTAGCGAGCCAATAATGACACCTAAAGCGGTGGTAATTAAAGCTGCAATGATAGATAAACCAAAGGTGAACGTTGCCCCGTTCATCAGTCTCGACAGAATATCTCGGCCAAGGTCGTCTGTGCCGAGTATAAACCTGACATCACCAGCATCATGCCATGAAGGCGGGAGTAAGAGTGCATCAGCATGTTGTTGATTTATGCTGTAAGGTGAAATAAGTGGCGCGAACAGGGCCAATAAAGTAAGTGCAATAAAAATCCACAAGCCAACAAGCGCAGGGTGGTTAGCCTTGAACTTCTTCCATAAGCGAGAAAGGGGCGAGCGGTTTGACTCTTCACTAAATAATTTAAATTTTGCCATGCGCTTGATTCCGAGAAATAGGGTTTAACACGGTATGGCTAAATTCAGCAAACATATTAGCGAAAATAACAAACACAGACACAGCTAATAAACCACCTTGGATCGCTGGGTAATCTCGTTGATATATACTTTCAATCAACCAGCGGCCAACACCTGGCCAAGAGAATATCACCTCGGTGATCATGGCAAGTGTCAACAAAGTACTAAACTGCAGACCGATTTGCTTAATCACAGGCAGAAGTGCGTTTCTAAGCGCATGATGCAAAATCAACTGACGACGGTTTAAGCCTTTAGCGCGAGCAGTTTTAATGTAGTTTTGTTCAAGTACATTGAGCATTGAGTCGCGAGTAAATCGAATTAACACTGTGGTTGGATACATAGCGAGTACAATGGTTGGCAATGCTAAGTGCTTTAATGCATCAATGAATGCAAGGCCACCGTATGGAAACCTTTGCGCGATAATATCGATTAAAATAAAGTGGCTATAAGGCTCGATTTCATAGAGTAGGCCAATTCTTCCAGACATGGGGAATAAACCCAATCCCAAGCAAAACACCATAATCAACAATAAAGCCAACCAAAAGATGGGAATAGAAAAGCCCATTAAAGTGAGTGAGTTAATGACTTTATCAGGCCATCGTTTGTGAAAAACTGCGGCAATGACACCTGATGGAATACCAAATACAATTGCAACAACAAGTGCATATACACACAGTTCAATTGTGGCAGGGAAGAGCAACAAAATATGCTCAAAAACAGGTTGTCCAGATGAAAGGGAGTAGCCCCAATCGCCATCAACAATGCGGCCAAGAAACGCACCATACTGCACTATGATGTTTTCTTCTAGCTGGTATTTATCGGCCAATGCTTGTGACTGCGCATAACTACTATTCACTTGGCCACTGAGATTCGTGAGCACATCACCCGGAAATAAATAATTCAAAGAAAAGGTAAATGCAGTCAGAGTGAGCAGCATGAATAGTAAAAGGCTAAGTCGTCTGAACAAATACTCGCGCATTACTCTTTCCTTGCATTGGCTAAAGAAATCCCACCAAAAGGTTTCAAGTCGATCCCTTTAACCTCTTTGCTTGAAGCCTGAAAGCGCATACCATGGGCAATTGGCACAAGCGGGAGCTGGTCAATGATCATGGCTTGCGCTTGAGCATAAAACGCTTTTCTTTCTTCGATATCTGTTGTGTCGAGCGCTTTAGTTAGCAGTAAATCAAATTCTGGATTGCACCAATTCGCTGGGTTTTTATCGCTGAAAGTCGCTGTACAACTCAATAGTGGGCTAAAGAAGTTATCTGGGTCAGGAGTATCAGCAACCCAGCCAAGCAGTACACTGTCATGCTCATGTTTACCAATACGTTCAATAAATGTATTCCACTCGTACTCAACTATTTTCGCTGTGACACCAATTTGTTTTAAATCGCTCTGAATAAGCTCTGCCATTTTGCGCGCATTGGGATTATAAATTCTAGATACCGGCATTGCCCAAATTGTCATTTCAAAGCCTTCTTCGTAGCCTGCCATATCAAGATATTTTCTTGCTAAGGTCGGGTTATAAGTCGGCATACTCTTTTGTTCAGCAAACGCCCAAGAAGCAGGTGGTAAATAAGATTTGGCAATTTGGCCATTACCATAAAAAACAGCTTGTAGAATTTTATTAAAATCAACAGAGTGAGCGAGAGCTTTGCGAACAAGTGAATTATCAAAAGGCTCTTTCTCGGTATTGAATGCCCAGTAGCCAATATTTAGGTTTTCAGCTTTCTCTACGGTTATATCTGCACGTTTACTTAACACAGCCAATTGTGAAGCACTAGGGTGAGCTGTGACATCACATTCTTTCGTCAACATCTTGGCAATACGGCTGGTGTTATTGGTTGTGATATCGAACACCAATTGCGTCATAGCAACAGGGTGTTTCCAATAAGTCTCATTCTTGTGGTAACGGACCAAATTATCTCGAAGGTATTGCTTATATTTATAAGGACCTGTGCCTATCGGTTTATTATCAAACTGAGATTTATTTTCAGCGGCCGCAAGAATGTCTGCGTACTCTTTAGAGGTAATCACGGCAAAGTCAGTTGCTAAGTTTGATAAAAAGCTGCTTTCAGCATTAAACAGTTTAAATTGCACTGTGTAATCGTCGACTTTGATAATCTCTTGTATCAGCTGATCTAGACCGACACTTTGAAAATAAGGGTAAGTCGCATCGCCAACAAAGTGATAGGGGTTATAAACATTGAATAAGCGGTCAGAAGAAAACACCACGTCATCTGCGGTCATTTCTCGGCTAGGCGTGAAGTAATCCGTGCGATGAAATTGCACGCCTTTTCGCAAATAAAAGGTGATGGTTGTGCCATCATCTGACACCCCCCAAGCTTCTGCAAGCTCAGGTTTAAATTCTGCGGTATCTGGATCAATGCTGATTAAGCGGTCATACAGCTGGTTTGCAATGAGATCTATGGTTGACCCGGTCGTTGTGACTTGTGGGTTAAATGTCATAGGGTTGGCTTCAGCACAATAAACTAACCCTTGATTTTTTTCATTTAACTTCACATTGGGCTTATCAATGCAGCCTAGTAGCAAAGTACACAGCGTGCCCAGCAGCAGTATTCGCACGATTTACGCCTCTTGTTTCTGATCTAACAGATTGTATTTTTTCAGATAACCTCTCAATTGATGATACGTTAAACTGAGCATTTGTGCAGTCTTCTTTTGGTTAAATTGACTATGTTCTAATGCTTTTTTGAGTAGTTCAATTTCATAGTCGTTTGATAGAGTTTTCAAATCGCATGGGAATGAAAAATTATTCTCAGCTTGTTTGGTCTGCTCAATAACTGTAGCAGTGGAGATTTCAGCCGTTGCAGGGGTTGTTACTTCAGGGGCGCGTTCAATATTTGTAGGTGCTTTAATACGCTGAGCAGGACGATATGGGCTTTCAAATGGGTCGAATATAATTTCATGAACAGGCAGTTGCTCGCTACCATGGCGGTATAAGCTTCGTTCAACCACATTTTTTAATTCACGAATGTTACCCGGCCAATCGTAATCTAATAGCTTGTCCATGGCTTTTTTTGTAAAGCCACTGAACAATGCCCAATCAAGATCTCGGGCCATGTTTATGGCAAATTGCTCAGCCAGTAAGACGATGTCCTCCCTTCTTGCACGAAGAGGTGGCAGCGTGATGACATCAAATGCGAGGCGGTCGAGTAAATCGTGACGAAATTCACCGTTATCAGCTAATGTAGGTAAATCTTCATTGGTTGCACACACTAAGCGCGTGTCTACTTTAACGGTGCTTTTACCACCGACACGTTCGAATTCACCATATTCGATAACACGAAGAAGTTTTTCTTGTACCATGGCAGAGGTGTTGGCTAGCTCATCTAAGAAAAGAGTACCGCCATTGGCGCGCTCGAACCGACCTTCATGACGTTTACTTGCGCCGGTAAAGGCGCCACTTTCGTGACCGAACAACTCACTTTCAAGTAAGTTCTCATTAAGGGCTGCACAGTTTAACTTAACGTAGTTTTGATCCCAGCGTTCAGATAGATAATGAAGGCGGGCTGCAATAAGTTCTTTACCTGTTCCTCGTTCACCGATGATTAGTACGGGTTTATCTAGTGGAGCAAGTTGTGAAACCTTGTCTAGCACAGCTAAAAAGCTGTCTGATTGGCCAAGTAAATTATCCTGTTGGCGAAACTGACTCATATTGCCTAACTCTTAGTTATTTTTGCTAACTATTAGTGTATTTTAAAAAAAGCTTGAACAAAAGGAGTTTTTGAAATTTAATAAGTTATTGATTATTATTGTTTTTATTTATTTAAAAAGTTGGCAAGCAACTTGATACTACTTACTCAGTTAAATAAATAGAGTAACCGAAGAGGTAAAGATTATGGGAATTTTCTCACGTTTTGCAGACATTGTTAATTCAAATATCAATGCCATCCTTGATAAAGCAGAAGATCCAGAAAAAATGGTTCGCCTCATCATTCAAGAAATGGAAGACACATTAGTAGAGGTTCGCTCTACTTCAGCTAAAACACTGGCTGAGAAGAAAGAATTAGCACGTCGTGTTGAGCAACTAAATCAAGAAGCGCAACAATGGCAAGAAAAAGCAGAGCTGGCACTGGTTAAAGATCGTGAAGACCTAGCACGTGCAGCACTACTTGAAAGACAAAAATCTTCAGATGCGGCAGCGAGTGTTGAAAAAGAGCTTGAGCATGTAGAGTCTCATATTGAGAAATTACAGCAAGAAGTTGCCACACTTCAAGATAAACTAGCCGATGCGAAAGCAAGACAAAAGGCCATTGTACTGCGCCAGCGTTCAGCTGAGTCTCGTTTAGAAGTGAAAAAGGCATTAGACAGCTCAAAAGTTGAAGATGCACTTAATCGTTTCGAACGATACGAAAGCAAGATCGATGGACTAGAATCACAAGTAGAAGCTTATGATTTAGGTAAAAAGTCACTATCGGATGAAATTGCTGATTTACAAAAAAATGAGCAAGTTGATGACGAGCTAGCGGCTTTAAAGAAAAAGCTAGCAAACAAAGAATAAAAGTTAAAAAGTGCCTGCCTAGACAGGCACTGACACAACAGGTTGAGTTATAGGAGTATTGATGATGGATTTAGAAGTTTTAGTTGCCCCGATTATTATTTTTATGGTGATTGTTGCCCCACTTTGGCTCATTCTTCACTATCGCAGTAAGAAACAGGTAAGCCAAGGTTTAAGCGAGCACGAACACCGCCAACTGTTAGAACTGGCTAATAAAGCAGAGAAAATGGCTGAACGCGTTGAGACCCTTGAAGCATTATTAGATCAGGAGTCACCACAGTGGAGACGTAAGGTATGAACAATCTAAAGAAAGAACTGTATCGAGATCCAAAACGTGGAAAAATAGCAGGTGTATGTGCAGGCCTAAGTGATTACTTTAATATGGAATTGTGGCTGGTTCGCATACTATTTATCACAGCCGTATTGTTATCTGGTGGTCCTTTATTTGTTGTTGTGTATATAGCCTGTTGGTTTATTCTCGATAAAAAAGAGCCGAGCATGTCGCAAAATGCGGGCAAATTTGATGAGATTGATCCAATCTCAGTGAAATTTAAAGTATGGCAAAAAGGCGAACCACCTCGTCAGGCGCTATTCGACTTAAAAGATCGTTTAACCCGTTTAGACGGCCGTATTCAAAATATGGAAACTTATGTGACATCAAGTGAGTTTACTGTGTCACGTGAAATCAATAAGCTGTAATACCAATTGCATTGAAGGTTTGTTCGCTTATAGCGGCAAATAAAATTTAAAGGACTATCTAGTTTATTAGAAAGGACATTTAATCAATAAAATTGGTATATCCATCATCTTCAAGCGAGTGCGGCTAAATTTTAGTGTAGGCCGCACGCTTTCTCTAACAGGGAGTGACACTGTTATAATGAGTCCGAATTTATTCAGCCACGCGAACCTTGATAAACTCAAACAAAAAGCCCAAAAGACCCTACATCGAAGCCTAGATCAACATGTAAAGTTGGCCGTTACTGGCCTTAGTGGCAGCGGCAAGACGGCATTTATAACAGCGCTCGTAAAACATTTAACCACACAAACCAACAAACAGAATTTACCTTTTTTCGATGTTGTAAAGGATGACCGCCTGATCGCAGCCAAACAAGTACCGCAGTCAGCGTTAGACATTCCTACTTTTGATTACCCTAATGCCATTAATTGTTTATTGAATTCTGAGCCCAGCTGGCCTGAATCGACAAAACGCATTAATACCTTAACGATTGCTATTCGATACGAAACCAAGCATGGCTTAAAGCAACATGTTTCGCCACAAAGTACCCTCTATCTAGAACTGATTGATTACCCCGGAGAGTGGTTAATTGATTTGCCCATGCTTGAGCAAGATTATGCAAGCTGGAGTGAGTCAATGCTCAGCTTGCTTGAAAAGCCAGAGTACAGCGAATATGCGCGGCCATTTCTAACTGAGCTCGAACAATTCAATAGTGAAGAAAATATTGATGAGCAAGTGCTTAAGCAGTTATCTAATCTTTATACGCAAGCGTTAAAGCAGTTAAAAGCACAGACGCAACTTGCTTATCTGCAACCAGGAAGACAATTGATCCCTGGCGATTTAGAAGATGCCCCCATCTTACTGTTCTTCCCGTGCCGTGAGAGTAACGACAAAGAAAATAGCCAATATAGTCATTTATCCAGCCGCTTTGAGGCGTATAAAAAGCAAGTTATCACACCTTTTTATAAAAACTATTTTTGTGAATTTGACCGCCAGTTGGTACTTGTTGATGTGATGAGTGCCTTAAATGATGGCCCGCAGTCTTTGCTTGAGCAAAAACATACGCTGCAAGCGGTTTTGCAATCATTTAATTACGGCCGCTCGAATCTAATTAAGCGTTTGTTCTCGCCAAAAATCGATAGAGTGCTATTTGCTGCGAATAAGTGCGACCATGTGAATGGCACTCAGCAAGTGGCCATAGCGCAGTTATTGCATGATTTGGTAGGCGAGCAAGCCAATGATATGCGTTTTAATGGCGTGCAGATTGAAACAATGGCGATGTCATCAGTGCAAAGCACTTTGGCGAAGCGTATAAAAGAAGGCGACAAAGCCTTAGACTGCATCTATGGCAAGCCACTCAATGAAAATGAATGGCTTACTTACTTGCCGCCAGAACCGCCTAACCACTTTATTACTCAAAGTCAGTGGCCAACTCATGGCTTTGAGTTTATTTCATTCGCGCCATTACCAAGTAGCAAAGGCGAATTAAACCATACCCGTTTAGATCATGCTCTACAGTTTTTAATTGGAGATAAATTGCAATGACAGACAATCAATCAGCTCAATTAAAACCGGGTAGACGAATTAATGTCGGTGATGTCGGGGAAACCCAAAAAGAGTTAGAAACAGGCAAGCGCTTTGAAATAGTCGAAGAGCTAGACGTCATTGATGAAAGCAGTGAGTTTGAACAAGAGTTAGAACCCGTATTTAAACCTAAAACCAGCAGCTTCAACTTCAAAGGTATTTTCGTCATTAGCTTATTGTTATTAATCGCGGTTGAAACGGGTTATACCATCATTGAGGCAATGCAAGAGTCTATATTATTAGCAGGCTTGTATGGCTTTGTTCTGACTACCGCCTTGTTAGTATTAAGCAAATTCTTATTCAAGGAAGCGGTTTCATTAAAAGCGCTAAAACAACAAAACCTGCGCCAAAATGATGCGCTTCGGTTAATGAGTAGCACACAAATTGGTGAAGCAGAAACCTGGCTACAACCCTTACTAAAACAACATACCGACGCAGAAGTAAAAGAATTTAAAGCTTGCTTAAAGCCGCACCATACTGACAAAGAAGTTTTACAGTTATATCAAACAACCTTACTGGTTAGTAAAGATGAGCAGGCAAAAGCAATCATTAACCAACATGCAAAAACGTCAGCGCTTTTGGTGTCTCTCAGTCCGATGGCATTACTTGATATGCTTTCGGTACTGTGGCGTGGTATTAGCTTGATTGAAAAGATAAGCCAACACTATGGTATCAAACTGGCGTATCGCAGTCGCATTATGTTGTACAAGCAATTGGTTAAACAGATGTTGTTTGCTGGTGCGTCCGAATTGGTATCTGACTTAGCGGCGACCAGCTTGGGTGCTGAGTTGTTGGGTAAGTTGTCAGCGCGAGCTGCGCAAGGTCTCAGTGCTGGCGTGTTTACAGCGCGTTTAGGCTACAAAACCATGGAGTTATGTCGACCGCTGCCAAAGCTTGAACAAAAACAATCGCTGTTAGGGCAATCAGCACAGGGCATTTTAAAAGCTTTATTAGAGCGCACAAAACCGTCTAAAAATGATTAAACTGACAACTTAACTGTACGATTTTTAGAGGGTTTTGCTCGTCTAGCCGTCTTAACATCTGGCTTGCTTGTGGAATTTTACTTGCTGGATTATTTATTAGTTCATCAACAGACTAATAATAAATTCATAGGCAATAAAATGACGAAGTATCATGACAACACCAATTGCATCCATAGTCCTGTCCATTTTGACGACCCACATGGCGCGTTAACCGCGCCACTATATCAAACATCTACTTTTCAATTTAAAGACGCTGCTCAAGGTGCTGCACGTTTTGCAGGTGAAGAAGCGGGTTACATTTATACGCGCCTTGGCAACCCAACTACCCGTGAGCTTGAACAAAAGCTCGCGCAGCTTGAAGAGATGGAAGATGCTGCAGCAACTGCAACAGGCATGGGGGCGGTATCTGCTTCTGTACTGAGCTTTTTAGAGCAAGGCGATCATTTAATTGCATCTAGCGCATTATATGGTTGTAGTTTTGCGCTGTTTTCTCACATGCTGCCTAAGTGGGGCATTGAAGTGTCATTTGTAGATATGACCAACGAAGCAGAGCTTTATGCCGCTGTGAAGCCAAACACCAAAATGGTATTTGCTGAAACACCGATCAACCCAAATATGACGGTGATTGATTTAGCGATGCTAGGTCAGTTTGCTAAAAAGCATAGTTTAATCAGCGTGGTGGATAACACCTTTATGACACCGTTACTGCAAAAGCCAAAGCACTTTGGCATAGATATCGTGATCCACAGTGCAACTAAATATCTTAACGGTCATGGTGATGTCGTTGCAGGTGCGGTATGTGGTTCGCAAGAACACATAGAGTTGATAAAACTTACGGTATTAAAAGATATTGGTGCGACCATCAGTCCGCATGATGCTTGGTTGATCAATCGAGGTCTCAAAACACTGGCTGTGCGTGTTGACAGACACTGCCAAAGTGCACAAAAAGTCGCTGAGTTCTTAGATGCGCATTCTAAAGTCAGTGAAGTGTATTACCCTGGTTTACCCTCTCACCCGGGTTACAAATTCTTAGGTGAGCAAATGAAAGGGGCTGGTGGCGTTATTGCCTTTGAGATCGATGGTACCTTAGAGCAAGGTGAGCGTTTTATTAACGCGACTGAACTTTGTACGTTAGCGGTGAGCTTAGGCGATCCAGAAACACTCATTCAGCATCCAGCCTCAATGACACACTCGCCGTATACCAAAGAAGAGCGTGAAGCTGCGGGCATTTCTGATGGTTTGATCCGAATTTCTGTTGGTTTAGAAGATGTTAACGACATCATTGCTGACCTAGAACAGGCATTTAAGCAAATTTAGTGTAATTAAAAATGTACAAAAGGGGGGCTTTGTCGCCCCTTTTTTATTTGCTGTTTTGTTTGGTGTACGGTGGTGTAAATAAAAGATTCCAAAAAATTGAGTTTTCAGGATTGCTTGAAACATCTCATCTATTAATCTTTTGCTTACTTTTCCCTAGTATCAAGTCAACAAGTTGAAGCGCTCAAGCTGGGGCAAGAGCGAACTAACAGCGAAGGTTATTATGGCTAAAGCAAGTAAATATGTATCAAAGCAACCTGATGAAAATGGCATCATCGCTTGGACCGAAGAAGAAAATAAAATATGGTCTGAGTTGGTTGCACGTCAATTAAAGTGCATTGAAGGCAAAGCATGCAACGAGTACATGGAAGGCCTTGAGAAAATAAATTTACCGCACGACCGAATCCCTCAGCTTCATGAGTTAAACGAAGCCCTTGGTCGTGAAACAGGTTGGCAAGTTGAGCCTGTACCTGCACTGATTGATTTTGATGAATTCTTCAGACTATTGGCAAACAAAAAGTTCCCGGTAGCAACCTTTATTCGCTCTCGTGAAGAGTTTGATTATCTGCAAGAGCCTGATATTTTCCATGAGATTTTTGGTCACTGTGCCATGCTTACGAACCCTGCATTTGCAGAGTTTACGCATAAATATGGTCAACTAGGCTATGCCGCTGAGAAAAAAGACCGTGTATATTTAGCACGTTTGTATTGGTTTACGGTTGAGTTTGGCTTAATGCAAACTGAAGACGGTTTACGTATTTATGGCGGTGGTGTCCTTTCAAGCCCGGGTGAAACGCAATATGTTTACTCTGATACGCCTGAAATTAATAAGCTAGAAGTGCTAGATGTACTGCGTACACCATACCGCATTGATATTATGCAGCCTGTGTACTACACAATTAACTCAATTAATGATTTATTTGATATCTCACAAATGGATATCATGGCGTTAGTACAAGAAGCAAAAGAATTAGGCTTATTTGAGCCAAAGTTTCCCCCTAAAGAAAAATTAGCAAGTTAAGGATTTTGTAATGTCTGATTTAAGTGCACAAAAATGTGAAGCGTGTCGTGCGGATGCGCCTAAAGTGTCAGATGAAGAGTTAGCGGTATTAATTAAGCAGATCCCTGATTGGGTTCCTGAAGTGCGTGATGGCATCATGCAACTTGAGCGTGTATTCAAGTTCAAAAACTTCAAGCAGGCATTAGAGTTCACTAACAAAGTGGGCGACATGGCTGAAGAAGAAGGTCACCACCCAGGTCTTCTAACAGAGTGGGGTAAAGTGACAATCACTTGGTGGAGCCACTCTATCAAAGGTCTGCACAAGAACGATTTTGTATGCGCAGCGAAAACAGACGACGTTTTCAACGCTCTATAAGACTTCAACATATCATTTAACCAAAGCGCCTTTTACGGGCGCTTTTTTTATGCCATTTATTATTAAAGCGAAAAGCAGAAACAATTTGAAAAGAAAAACGTTATTAAGAATTATGTATCTTGATTTATGATTCAGTGCTGAACATCTGGTGTACCCAAGGATAGATATGACACGCATATTTTTAAAACTCATTTTGGCACTGTTTTTTTCAATGAGCTTCTCTTCAAGTGCATTTCAAAATGTACTTTACATCAAGCTTAACTCTTCAAAAGAGAAATTGATAATTGAGGCTGAACTTAATAAGTCTAAAAAACGACTCACGCTTAATGAAAGTATCAGCACCACAAAAATTAACTTTGATACGCTATTGGCTAGGCTAAATGAGTGGGAAGTTGATAAACGTGCAATAGACAACATAGTAGGAAGTTATGAATATACCTTATTTGAGCCATTAACATCTTTTTTAGAGGCTTCAACGCATGTTCATTTCATCTTAGATGAAGGTAGTTTTTCCTTTGCATTGGATCTAATCATGTTTAATGGCCAACCATTGTTTTTACAACGCCCTGTTTCTTTCAGCAGTAAGCCTGTGCACATTAATAGAAGTTACTCTTTTAATTCAAAAGGACATGGCTTAATAATAAAAGATAAAACAACTGATCCTGATGATGCCTCAAAGTTACTCAATAAAATTCTACCTAAATCTCAGTATTTTGAGATGGAGCAAAGCTCAAAAGCGGATTTAAGACAGGTCATTGATTTAGAAGTTTTATTACTCAGTTTGCATGGTGTTGCAACAGGTGACGGGGCTTATATGCAACTTAATGATGAAGAAATAGAGGCCATAGATTTGTCGGAATTAAACAGTAAATTGCTGTACTTAGATTCTTGTCAGATAGGCTCATCATTTCATTTTGCCAGTGAAATCTCTAACAGTTCCAACCAATTTATCATTGCCCCTTTATTTGATAATGAAGCTGGGGATTCTTCTACATTGACAATGAACACGTTTTTCTCTGAACTAAGTAATAACAACGCGCCCGCGCAAGCACTTTTCCATACACGAAAGTTATTATTTGAAAAATATAATAAAAAGTATGGGTTCAAAGATGCACTTTGGAAAGCTTATCCTTTCAGAGTGATACAAAGCAATTGAATGTAATGCGAAAACCACAATGTAGCGTTTTGCACTTAGCAAGCGTTTGCTCTATCATAACTGTTAATTTATACAGTATATAAATCTAACAATGAAACTCTACATCGCTGAAAAACCGTCATTAGGCAGAGCCATTGCCAATGCGCTACCCAAACCTCATAAAAATAACGATGGCTTTATTGAAGCGGCGAACGGCGATATTGTTACTTGGTGTATTGGCCATTTATTAGAACAAGCCGAGCCTGAGGCGTACGACCCTAAATTTAAAAAATGGGCGATTGCCGATTTGCCAATCGTGCCTGAACAATGGCAGCTAGTAGCAAAAAGTAAAACCAAAAAGCAATTTAATACCGTTAAAAAGTTAATTAAATCGGCTAAAACCATTGTCAACGCGGGCGATCCAGACCGAGAAGGGCAGCTTTTAATAGACGAAATGATTAATTTTTGCGGCGCCACTAAAACACAAAAAGAGCAAACACTTCGTTGTCTGATAAGCGATTTAAACCCATCAGCAGTCAAACAGGCCATCAATAACCTCAAACCTAACCTCGATTTTTTATCGCTGTCGGTTTCAGCGCTGTCTCGTGCTCGTGCCGATTGGCTTTACGGTATTAATATGACACGCATGAGCACCATCAAAGGACAGCAAGCGGGTTATCAAGGCGTGTTATCAATTGGCCGAGTGCAGACGCCAGTATTGGGCTTGGTTGTTTATCGTGATTGGGAAATTGCTAACTTTGTTTCAAAGCCGTTTTTTGAAGTCGAAGCGAAGTTAAATACCCAAGCCGGTGCGAGTTATATAGGTAAATGGCAACCAAGCGAAGCCTGTCAGCCTTATATGGATGAAGAAGGTCGCGTGCTGGTCAAAGGCTTAGCTGAAAATGTGGCGAGCAGAGTTAAAAACCAACCGGGTGAAGTGAGCAAAGATAAAAGCACCCAAAGTAAAAAGTCACGCCCTTTGCCGCATAGTTTATCGACTCTACAAATAGAAGCGGCCAAAGTATTTGGCATGAACGCCCAGTTGGTACTTGATACCTGTCAGAGTTTGTATGAGAGGCATAAGTTGATCACTTATCCCAGATCAGATTGCCGTTATTTGCCAAAAGACCATTACAAAGAGCGCAGCTCAGTAGTAGGCGCCATTGATGCCATTAGCGATAAACTAAGTGCTTTTATAGGCAAAGCGAATTTAGAGATAAAGTCATCTGCATGGAACGACAGCAAAGTCGGAGCGCACCATGCGATTATTCCGACCTCAAAAAAGTCGAGCGGCGCGCTTAATCAAAATGAGCAAAATGTGTATTACTTGATTGCAAGGCACTACTTAGCGCAATTTTTTGAGCCAAGCGTTTACGCTGAGCGAGAGATACATACGCTTATTCAAGGTGGGCTATTTACCTCTAAATTTAAAAGCCTGATTGATAAGGGCTGGGAAGTCTTATTCAACAAGCAAGAAAAAGGAGAGGCTGAGCTTACTCAGTTGCCAATGCTGCAAAAAGGTGAGCAAGTACAATGTGTTGATGCACAGGTTATCGAAAAGCATACGTCGCCGCCAAAGCACTTTACCGATGCAACTTTACTCGCTGCCATGACGGGGATAGCCCGTTATGTGACCGACCCAGAAATTAAAAAAATATTGAAAGAGACCGACGGCATCGGCACAGAAGCGACCCGTGCAGGGATCATTGAGCTACTTTTTAAAAGACAATATTTACAGCGTAAGGGCAAAGCAATCCATTCTACCGAAATAGGGCAAAGTGTCATCAAAGCATTGCCAGAAAGTGTCGGCCGCCCTGATATGACTGCTGTTTGGGAGCAATCTCTTGAGCAGATTTATCAAAAGTCTCAATCGTATAATCAGTTTATGGGCTCAGTTGAAGTGCATTTAAATCGCTTATTACAAGACACACAAACTGCGAGTTTTCAAGGGTTAGCAGGCAAGGGGAAAGCCAGTTTTAAACGTTTTAAAAAGGGTAAGCGCAGTGCGAGTAAAGGTAAAAGCAGTGCTAAATCTCCTCGGGCGAAAAGCAAGGCTTGAAAAAGCGAGAAGAGTCGCAATATAGTGAATAATACATAGATTTAAGAAGCGAATTATGGACAACCAAATTCAATTAACACCTGAAAATATCCAGCAGGTTTTGGCTGAGCAAAGTGCCGATAAACTGGTTTTAATGACGTTCTTCAGTGCGCAGCAACCTGAGTGCATTGAACAAGCGAATATTTTGTCTGCGCTTGCACAAAGCTACAAAGAGCACTTACTCATTGCAACAGTAGATTGTGATACACAACAAGCGTTGGCATCTCAATTAGCACAGCAAGTAGGCCTACAAGCGTTACCAACGATTGTGTTATTGAAAAATGGCGCGCCAGTTGGCGTATTACCAGGTCCTAAAAGCGATGCTGAAATTAAAGAGGCATTGGCTGAGCATTTACCAAGCCCTGAAGTTTTATTGCTTGAGCAAGCAAAACAAGCGCTGGCAAATGACGATCAAAATGCAGCGTTTAACTATGCCAAGCAAGCCTATGCGATTGACCCAGAAAATACCCGTGTGAAACTGGTACTGGCTGATATCTGCATTCAAATTCAAAAGTTTGAAGATGGTCAGGCGTTACTTGATAGTGTTGTCGAATCTGAGCGCGACCCGTACTACCAAAACTTGCAAGCCAAATTAAATGCCGCACAAAGTGCGCAGGAATCTCCAGAGATCATTGCTCTGACCGAGCAATTAGATGCGGACCCTGAAAACAAAGAGTTAAAAGCACAGCTCGCTGCGCTACTGGCCGAAGCTGGTAAGAAAGAGCAAGCGCTTGAGCTATTATTATCTGTGCTAAGAAAAGACTTAAATTTTGGTACTGCGAAAAAGGATTACCTAGATTTGATTGCGAGCCTTCCAGATGGTGACGCTTTGGCAGGTGCATATCGTAGAAAGTTATACAGCTTATTATACTGATAGTTAGTTAGCTTTAAGCACAAAAATGGCAGCTGATTTAGCTGCCATTTTTGTTTTAAGAGCCTGACTTAAAATCAGTACTACCAAATAGAGGGCGCGGTAGCAGCGATTTCACATCGCGTTTTTAAGTTATTTGAATTAACCCGACATAAAGTCGGTGCTACCGAATCGAGGCCGCAGTAGCAGCGATTTTATATCGCGTTTTTTGAATTATTAGAATTAACCCGACATAAAGTCGGTGCTACCGAATCGAGGCCGCGGTAGCAGTGATTTTATATCGTGCCTTTTAAATTATTAAAATTAACCCGACGTAAAGTCGGTGCTACCGAATCGAGGCCGCAGTAGCAGCGATTTTATATCGCGTTTTTTGAATTATTAGAATTAACCCGACATAAAGTCGGTGCTACCGAATCGAGGCCGCAGTAGCAGCGATTTCACATCGCGTTTTTTGAATTATTAGAATTAACCCGACGTAAAGTCGGTGCTACCGAATTGTGGATACGGTAGCAGCGATTTCATATCGCGTTTTTATCAAAATTTTAAACTTTAAACGTCAGTAACAAACCAGATATTTTGTTTGCACTTTCTACCAATTTAGCTGCATCTTCCGCAACTTTATAACTTAGGGTTAAATTTTCGCTGCCGTGATGGGTGATGGTGGTGATGTTGTCGTTAATCTCCACACTCACCATCTGTTGTTGCTCTGCAGCCGTTGAAATACCTTGTGCAGCATTGGCAATTTCACTGATCTGATCAAAAATCACTTCTAAGGCCTGCTGGCTGGTTTGGCTTGCATCGGCACAGTTTGATGCTCTGTCTTTGGTGCTCTGCATCACTTCTGACCATTTATACAAAGTATCTTGTATCTCTTTGATTGATGCGTAAATATGGCTGGTGGCACTTTGTGTACGAGATGACAGGGCACGAACTTCATCGGCAACTACAGCAAATCCTCGGCCATGCTCACCCGCTCTAGCAGCTTCAATCGCTGCATTCAGTGCTAATAAGTTAGTTTGCTCTGCAATACCTTCGATTTCAGTCATGACTTGGCCAATCTTATCGGCTTCCTGGGCGAGTGAATTTGCTGTTTGCGCGGCTTCATCTACTTGCGTGGCAAGCGAGCTGACCATATCAACGTTTTCGAGCATGGTATTTTTAATTTCTAAACAATGATGCTGCGTACTATCGACTTTGTTGGCGGTATCGGCCGTGTTGTTTGAAATTTCACCGATGGTTTGGCTCATTTGCGACATCGCAGCAGCCATTGAGCGTAAGCGCTCACTTTGCGCTTCAATGCCCTTTTCAGTGTTTGAAGACTTTTCATCAAGTCCGGTTGCGATATTTTTGAAAGTAGACGCAGAATCTTGCATACGGCCTAAAACAGTTCGAAGCTTGGCTTGCAGCATACCCAAATTAAATTCAGCGATAGAAAAGGGCGTCGCTTCGCAGTAGACATAGCGAGAGACCGAATCGAATTGCTGTTGCTGTAATTTGAGCTTGGCAGGCACCACAAGCAGTTCATCATAGTTAATGAACAAAATGGCCAGCATTGTGACAATAGCCGCAATACCGAGTTGCCAACCTGAAAATACAAAACAAGCAAGCGTCAGTAGTAAAGCAATGATTGTCGAAAGGGTTTGCCTCAGCGCAATCTGCTCACGCCAGTGCCAAACCTTTTTACCTTGATTTATTGCATCATAAAGCGATTGTGCTCTTTTCTTAAGCTGCTCAGAAGGTTTAACTCTCACCGATTGATAGCCAACGAGCTGGCCATGCTCAAAAATAGGTGTCACAAATGCGTCTACCCAGTAATAGCGACCGTCTTTACAGCGGTTTTTTACTACTCCACGCCAAGAGTGACCTTGTTCTAATTTATCCCAAAGCTCTTTAAACGCCGCTTTTGGCATATCGGGATGGCGAACGATATTGTGGTTTTTCCCTACTAGCTCTTCGGCACTAAACCCTGAAACGGCACAAAATGCTGCATTTGCATACGTAGTGACACCGCGTAAATCGGTAGTAGAGACAAGTTGTTGCGAGTCATCAAAGGTGACTTCTTCATTGATAATTGACTGGCCACGACGCATGATTTTCTCCATAGGGATCAGTGTAAAACTGTGTTAGATTATAAGGCTATAACGCTTTGTGTAATAGTAGGAATATAGTATGCCTGTGCAAGCAATAAAATATGGAATAGATGAATTCGGCGCTGCGGATAAAATTCAGGCAAAAACATGTGTTCTACCTGAGTTAAATGAAACTCAAGTGCTTATTAAAGTGCATAGCAGTGCAATTAACCCTATCGACTTGAAAACGCGTGCAGGCTTAGGCTTTGTTGCTCAAGCTAAAGAAGCAGATGAATTTTTATCTTTGGGCTATGACGTATACGGTGTTGTAGAGCAGTGTGGCGCTCAGGTCTCTGATTTGCAAGTGGGTCAGTTTGTCGCAGGTATGGTGGGGTTTGCCAAACAGCCAGGCTGTTACGCTGATTATGTTACTGCTGAAGCAGACGAATTAATTGCATTTGATGTGCAACAAAAATCAGAAGTCGCGGGTCTATCTTTAGCAGGTTTAACCGCAATTCAGGCTCTGAAAAAGTTTTCAAGCTCACAGTCAACCCTTTACATAAATGCACCGACAGGTGGTGTGGGTCATTTAGCAATCCAACTAGCCCAATTACAAGGTAAAGAAGTGGTTGCAGTAAGTAATCGCCCTTCACATCAACTGTTACAAAAGTTAGCTGTAAAGGTTGTTGATTATGAGACATTCTTTTCACAAAAGCGCCAAGCACAGCTACTCGATTTAGTCGGTGGTGAAATCGGCGAGAGAATGGTCGCGAATTTAAACTCAGGCAGTGAAGTGGTGACTGTACCCACCATCAGCGCCCAGCAGATCGTTGCAGCTGCACAGCAAAGTGACATAACGGTCTCTGGTATTGTGGTAGAAAAGAATAAAGCTGATCTAAATGAATTGATGACTGCGTATCGTGGTGGCGATTTATTTATCCATGTGGATTCGACTTTTGCGTTGCAAGATATCCAGCAAGCGCATGAATACATGGAAGCGGGGCAGCATGCCGGCAAGATAATTATTAATCATAGTTAATAATTATTGCTTGAGTATTGGGGATGTGCCCCCATTGATTGAACATTGCCTATTGGCTTGAGGATAATTTTTTGAATACACCAGAATTAAAGACTCGCTTAGAAGCACTCTCTGCAGCAGAACACCAGCAAGCCATTAAGGGCATCAAGCGTGGTATTGAGCGAGAAGCATTAAGGATCAACCCGAATGGCTCTATTGCCAAAACGCCTCATCCACAAGACGCTGGGCATCCATTAACTAACTCGCATATCACCACTGACTTTTCAGAATCATTACTCGAGTTTATTACCCCTGTTAGTGAAGATCCAAAAGAGACGTTAGCGCAACTGCAAGACTTACAGAAATACACCCTGAGTAAAATGGGTGATGAGCTCTTGTGGCCTATGAGTATGCCTTGTTTTATTGAAAACCAAGATGATATTGCCCTAGCGTATTTTGGCGAATCAAACATTGGTAAAATGAAAACCCTGTATCGTGAAGGTCTAAAAAATCGCTACGGTAGTATGATGCAGGCTATCGCCGGTGTTCATTTTAATATTTCATTTCCAGATACCTTGTGGGATAGCCTGCAAAAAATTGAACAAAGCAGTGCTGAGAAACAAGCCTTTATTTCAGAGAAATATTTAGGCCTTATTCGAAACTTTAAACGTGAGCTATGGTTAATCAGTTACCTGTTTGGCGCTTCTCCTGCGCTGTGTAAATCATTCTTGCAGGGCAATAAAAGTGACCTTCCGTTTGAGACTCTGGGTAAAGGCACGCTTTACTTAGAACATGGCACAGCGTTAAGACTAGGCGATTTAGGGTATACCAACAGTGCTCAATCGTCTTTAAAAGTGACGTATAACAATCTAGATGAATACATTGCAGGCTTACGCGAAGCAATTGGCTGTCATTCTGACTTGTATGGTGATTTAGCCGACTATAAATCTGAAACGCCGCAGCAATTGAATAAAAACATACTGCAAATCGAAAATGAGTTTTACTCACCGATCAGACCTAAGCGCAATGCACAGAGCGGTGAGACTCCCACTCAAGCTTTAGCAAGAGCGGGCATTGAATATGTCGAGATCCGTGCTTTAGATGTTAATCCTTTTTCACAGACGGGGATCAGTCTAGAGCAAATTCATTTCTTGGATGTATTTTTAACTTATTGTCTGCTGAAAGACGCGCCAGTATTAAGCTGTGAAGATCAAAGGTTAACAGAAGCAAACTTACAAGCAGTGGTGAACTTCGGTCGTAAAGCTGACCTTGAACTACAACGAGATGGCTCGCCTGTTTCTTTGCAAACATGGGCAGACGAGATTTTTGCAGAGTTAGCGCATGTAGCCAAATATATGGACAATGCAAATGACTCGAATGTGTATCAGAGTGCAATCAAACTATGGCGTGAATGCATTTCTGATCCAAATAAGACACTTTCAGGTCAGTTCTTATCTCAGCTTAAGCAAACTCAACAAGATGGCGGAAGCTATGCAATCGAGTTGGCGAATGAGTATAAGTTAGCGCATCAGTCTCAGGCATTTGTAACCTACTCAAACTCAAGTCTCGATGCTGATGCAATAAGTTCTCATCAAGCACAGCAGCAAAAAGCGGCAGAAGATGATTTGACTTTTGTGGCATTCTTAGATGATTATTTTTCTAACGCTTAGGCAAAAAAAAAGCGCAGCTAAATTAGCTGCGCAAATATTAAATCAGGGATGAAACAATGCTAAACCACTGTATTCATATGCTCTGACTTATAGAATTTAAATAAGTTCACCAAAAAATGAAAAAAATTAAAAAAAGTTTTCTTACCCTTTCATTCGCCGCGGTTTTGAGCGGTTGCGCAACGGCGCCTCCTAAACAACCTGATAATATTTGTAAGATCTTCGAAGAAAAAGAAGATTGGTATTATGATGCCCGTGATGCCCAAGATAAGTGGGGCTCGCCTAAACATGTGTTAATGGCAATGATGTATCAAGAGAGCTCGTTTAAACACGATGCAGCGCCGCCGATGGAGTATTTTTTAGGGTTTATCCCTATTGGCAGAGCAAGTTCTGCCTATGGTTACTCACAAGCTAAAACACCTACATGGCAAGACTACATACGAGAAACAGGCAACTCAGGTGCTGATAGAGATGACTTTGAGGATGCCATTGATTTCATGGCTTGGTTTGTTAATAAAACCCATAAAGTGAACGGTATTTCTAAATGGGATGCCTATGCTCAATACCTAAATTATCACGAAGGGTGGGGCGGATATAAGCGTGGTACTTATCGAAAGAAAAAATGGCTGATGGCTGTGGCAAATAAAGTGAAGCATCGTGCAGGGCGCTATGGGGCGCAATTAAAAAGATGTGAAGCTGAATTAGATAAGTCTTGGTTTGAGAGGTTATTTAGCTAAATTAGTAAAAGAATTAATAAATTAAAAAAGCCGCGAATGCGGCTTTTTTAATTTTTAAAATTTATAAAATCAAAGTTGTCACTTTCTTTGTTCAGGAAACACTTTAACCTGCTTAATCATGTTTTCTTTGATCTCGATAATTTCAATCGGGTAGCCTGCAATCCTCATTCCCAGAGGCTTTTGAGGAATATCTTCTAAATACTCAACAATTAAACCGCTCAATGTTTTAGGGCCTTCTGTTGGCAGCTCCCAGTCCATTTCTTTGTTAATTTCACGGATGTTGGCCGTACCATCAACCAACACAGAGCCGTCAGACTGTACGTCAACTTCTTCACTCGCTGCACGAGTTTGTGTTGTTGTGAAATCACCCACAACATCTTCAAGAATGTCCTCGAGTGTGACTAAGCCTTGAATATCACCGTACTCGTCAACAACTAAGCCAATACGTTCTTTGCTTTGTTGGAATTTTAAAAGCTGGGTATTTAATGAGGTGCCTTCAGGAATATAGTAAATTTCACGCACTGCTCGTAATAGAGACGGCTTATCGAACTGTTCTTTAGTAAGAAGACGCAGTGCATCACGAGAGTGAATAAAGCCAACAGCATCGTCAATCTGGTCACGATACAACAATACGCGAGTGTGTTGTGCATTGGTTAAATGTTTGGCGATGTCTTTCCAGTCGTCATTAATATCAATGGCATTAATTTCGTTTCGTGGGATCATGATGTCTTCAACCGTGACATGATCTAAATCGAGAATAGACGTCAGCATGTTTTGGTGATTGCTAGGGAGTAATGCACTGGACTCATTTACCACTGTTTTTAGCTCTTCTTTACTTAAGCTATGTTCTTCAATGTCTTGGTTTGAAATACCAAACAGTTTAAGAATGCCATTGGTGATCCAGTTTAATCCAATTACAAATGGGAACATCAACTTTAAGAGGCCTTTCAATATTACAGAACTAGGAAAGGCAACTTTTTCTGGATGTAATGCTGCAAGTGTTTTTGGAGTAACCTCAGCAAAGATTAGAATTACGAATGTGAGCGCTATCGTATTGACAAGAGGACCCCAAACATCGCCGAAGTACCTTTCTGTAATAATGGCAGCAACTGTAGCGGCCGCAATATTAACGAGGTTATTACCAATTAGGATGACACCAATTAATCTATCAGGACGTTGTAGTAAGCTACTTACGCGTTTTGCACCTTTATGATTTTCTTTTTCTAAGTGTCTAAGTCGATATTTGTTTATCGACATCATGCCTGTCTCTGAGCTTGAGAAATAAGCTGAGAGCAAAATAAGTAAGCCCAAAATCGCAAAGAGCGTACCGGTTGATATGTCGTCCAAAAGAGGATCCCTTTTCTAATATTGAATAGGTATTAAGCGTTACTGAAAGTACTGAGTCAAGTTAAAACTTTACTAGAATTACTTCTTGTATGAATCTGCTACCAAAGTAGGCCAAAGTAACTAAACTTGAGGCGCCTATAATAGCAAAAACTACAGGCTTTCCACGCCAACCAAAGCGATGATGGCCTAGGGTTACAATTGCAAAAACTAACCACGCGACAATAGACAGCACGGTTTTGTGGATGACCTCTTTAGCAAACATGCCTTCAAGAAAGATAAATCCAGACATTAGCGCTAATGTAAAAATACCAGTACCCACAGTAAGCAGTTGGTAAAGTTGTCTCTCTACTAACATAAGTGGCGGTAGATGGCTGTTCATAATGGCTAGGTCTTTCTCTTTAAGGCGTTTATCTATATAGAAGAATTGCACTGCATAAAGTGTGGCGATAATTAAAATACAATAAGCGAGCAGTGACAGTGAAATATGTACAACCAGCCCTAAATCCACATTAATACTTTGCATAATAATATGATGTGGAATGAACAGACTGGCAATTAATAAAATAGCAGCAAAGCCATAGACGACAGGAAGCAGCAAAGTAGCTGGGAACTTCAATGACACAGTCGTGACGCTCACGACAATCACCCAGCAAGTTAATAACGCCACATTAACGGTACTTAAATCCTGCCCTTCTTGCGTAAACACCGAATTCACGAGCACCAGCATGTGCGCCAAGATTGCACCTGTGCTGAGCAAGACAGTTAGCTTGTGACTAGGACCTTCTTTATGAAATAGACGTGACAATACATGCCCAGTGGCAAGAACATATAAAAGACTGGCAAGTAAAGACAAGCTAATGATCAACATATTAAATATGGTCCAGAGGTTAGAATCCTTGTTACAGGCTATTGTATTTTAAGCCACCGTTCTTGCAAAGAGGTTATAAAAAGAAACTTTGTCTTTACTTGAATACTGTATTAGTAGCCTGCATATCAGTATAATGCGCTTAATTACGATTTATTGGAACCTAATACATGTTTGAAAATCTCCAAGAACGCTTAGGTAAAACGTTAAAAAACATCAGTGGCCGCGGCCGACTTACCGAAGACAATATTAAAGAAACCCTCCGTGAAGTGCGTATGGCATTTCTTGAGGCTGATGTTGCATTACCGGTTGTTCGTGAGTTTGTAAAACAAGTAAAGGAACGTGCAGTTGGTGTTGAAGTAACGAAGAGCTTAAGCCCGGGTCAAGTCTTCATCAAAATAGTACGTGAAGAACTTGAAAAAGCCATGGGTGAAGCCAACGAAGAGCTTAACCTAGCTGCGCAACCTCCGGCTGTTGTAATGATGGCGGGCTTACAAGGTGCGGGTAAAACAACCAGTGTCGGTAAACTTTCTAAATTCTTAAAAGAGCGTAAAAAGAAATCAGTACTTGTAGTGAGTGCTGACGTTTATCGTCCGGCGGCGATTAAGCAGCTTGAAACGCTAGCGGGTGAAGTAGACGTTGAATTCTTCCCAAGTGATATTTCACAAAAGCCAGTTGATATTGCAACCAGTGCTATAAGCCATGCGAAAAAGAAATTCATCGATGTTGTGATTGTCGATACTGCGGGTCGTTTGCACGTCGATAGCGACATGATGGACGAGATCAAAGACCTTCATGCGGCAATCAATCCTGTTGAAACCTTATTCGTTGTTGACTCTATGACGGGTCAAGATGCGGCGAACACTGCAAAAGCTTTCGACGAAGCATTACCACTAACCGGCGTGATCCTAACAAAGACCGATGGTGATGCGCGTGGTGGTGCGGCATTATCAATTCGTCATATCACGGGTAAACCAATTAAGTTTATCGGTGTGGGTGAGCGCACTGATGCACTAGAGCCTTTCCACCCTGATCGTGTTGCTTCCCGTATTCTAGGCATGGGCGACGTACTTTCATTAATCGAAGAAGTTGAAATGAAAGTCGATAAAGACAAAGCAGCAAAAGTTGCTGAAAAGGTCTTTAAAGGTGACGGCTTCACGCTAGAAGATTTTGCAGAACAACTTCGTCAAATGAAAAACATGGGTGGCATGATGGGGATGCTTGATAAGCTTCCTGGCATGTCAAACTTGCCAGATGCAGTTAAAGATCAGGTTGGTGACAAAACTTTCAATCAAATGGAAGCTATCATCAATTCAATGACACCGAAAGAGCGCGCTCGTCCTGATTTGATCAAAGGTTCTCGTAAAAAGCGTATTGCAGCGGGTTCTGGTACTCAGGTACAAGATGTCAATAAACTGCTTAAGCAATTTACCCAGATGCAAAAGATGATGAAGAAGATGAAGGGCAAAGGCGGCATGATGAAAATGATGCGCAACATGAAAAACATGATGCCACCGGGCATGATGGGTGGCCCAAAGTTCTAAATTAGTACTGAGCTAAAAATAATTATAAAAAAAGAGGTTAACGCCTCTTTTTTTATTGCCTATTAAAAATTAGCGTGTTACGGTGATTTTTTGCGCTTCAGATCAGCATTTAATCTACCTAAGTTCGATTTATCCTCAGTTCATACTTGCATTGTGGCAAAAAACTCGTACAATTCTCCAGCTTCCCAAAATGGGAAGCAAATCTTATTAATGAAAACAGTCAACTAATTGAGGACGGTATGGTAACTATTCGTTTGCAACGTGGCGGCGCTAAAAAGCGTCCATTCTATCAAATCGTGGTTGCGGATAGCCGTTTCTCACGTGACGGTCGTTTCATCGAGAAAGTAGGTTTCTTTAACCCAATCGCTGCGGGTCAAGAAGAGAAATTACGTTTAGATTTATCTCGTGTTGAGCACTGGGTAGGTCAAGGCGCATCTCTTTCAGATCGCGTAGCTAAGTTAGTTAAAGACGCTCGTAAAGCGGCTTAATAGGCGTAAGTGTAACCATGAGTCAAGAAAACACCTCGATTATTGTAGTAGGTAAGCTTGGTGCCCCTTATGGTATTAAGGGCTGGCTTAAGGTGCATTCATTTACTGATGATCCCCAAGGGATCTTCGAATTCAGCCCCTGGTTGATAGGGCAACAAGGTAAATGGCAATCTCTTGAAGTGAGTGACTGGCGTCGCCACAACAAGGGCTTTATCGCCAAGTTTGCGCAAGTAAACGACCGAGATGAAGCAATGGCTTTGACCAATGTGGAAATTTCAGTTTATTCGGCGCAACTTCCTGAACTCCCTGAAGGTGAGTTCTATTGGCGAGATCTTATCGGCATGTCTGTTGTAACTGATAAAGGTTATAACTTAGGCACAGTCGATGACTTGATGGAGACTGGTTCAAACGACGTTTTAGTTGTGAAAGCAAATAAAAAAGATGCGTTTGGCCAATCAGAACGATTAATTCCGTTTTTAACTGATTCAGTTATCAAGGGTGTTAATCATGAAGAAAAAGTAATTACTGTAGACTGGGATCCAGGCTTTTAAATGAGCCAGCAAAAACCATTATGGGTCGGTGTTATTTCACTGTTTCCCGAAATGTTTGATGCGATTACCCAGCAAGGCGTAACGGGACGCGCTGTTAAAAACGGTTTAATCGAGTTTAACAGTTGGAATCCACGAGACTATGCAACTGATAAGCATAGAACCGTAGATGACAGACCTTATGGTGGCGGTCCGGGCATGTTGATGATGGTTAACCCATTAAAACAAGCCATTCTTGATGCCAAAGCGGCAGCAGGAGAAAACGCCAAAGTAATTTATATGTCCCCTCAAGGGCGAAAACTAGATCAGCAAGGTGCAGCTGAATTGGCAGCATCAGAAAAACTGATATTAGTTGCGGGTCGTTATGAAGGTATTGATGAGCGGATCATCGAGTCTTATGTAGACGAAGAATGGTCCATCGGCGATTTTATTCTCAGTGGTGGTGAACTACCAGCCATGACACTAATCGACGCAGTTGCGCGTTTGGTGCCAGGTGTTTTAGGTCACAACCAATCAGCTGAGCAAGACTCCTTTTCGGATGGCTTGTTAGATTGTCCTCATTATACACGGCCAGAAACATTGGATGGCAAGCAGGTGCCTGCTGTATTACTCAGCGGAAACCATAAAGAGATAGCCAAATGGCGGCTTAAGCAGTCATTAGGCAGAACTTGGCTTAGACGTCCTGACTTGTTGCGTAACCTAGCTCTGACTGAGGAGCAAGCCATGTTACTTGCTGAATTTCAGCGAGAACATGAACAAGCTTGTGGCTAGAAGACAGTTACACCTAGGAATGTGAGAAATAAAATGGCAAAAGTAAACCAAAATATTATTAAAGAGCTTGAAGCTGAACAGCTTAAGCAAGACGTACCTGCGTTCGGCGCTGGTGATACAGTTGTTGTACAGGTACGCGTTAAAGAAGGTAACAAAGAGCGTCTACAGGCCTTTGAAGGTGTTGTTATCGCTAAGCGTAACCGTGGTCTACACTCAGCTTTCACAGTTCGTAAAATCTCGAGCGGTGAAGGTGTTGAGCGTGTATTCCAAACGCACAGCCCACTAGTAGATAGCATCACAGTTAAGCGTCGCGGTGCAGTTCGTCGCGCTAAGCTTTACTACCTACGTGAGCGTTCAGGTAAATCAGCACGTATTAAAGAAAAACTTAACTAATACGCGCGTTTTACTACGCTTTAAAAACAGGCCACTCTTTGAGTGGCCTGTTTTGGTTTATATGCCCCAAAAAAACATATCGCACTTTGTGATGTCATAGTCTAAATTTAATTCATCCCTTCACTTTTATCTGTCATACCATCCTGTTAGACTAGTTGTAATTATTTATTTACTGGTGTTTATAAAAGTTTACAGTTATGACGGGTGAGCAAACATTAGCACAACTTCGAGCCGGCATTGATGAATGCGACAGTCAGCTCGTACAACTTCTTGCTAAACGCAACGCATTAACATCTCAAATCGGTGCTATCAAACAAGAGATAGGTGCGCCTTTACACGCCCCTGACAGAGAAAGCCTTTTGATCGAAGCGAGAAGGCAGCAGGCTGAAGAACACAACGTAAACCCAGATCTAGTTGAAGATATGCTTAGGCGCATGATGCGTGAAGCATACGAAAATCAGCAAGGTAAGTTAGCCTGTAAAGCACCAGATTTATCACCAGTTGTGATTGTTGGTGGTGAAGGGGCGATGGGCCAGTTGTTTGCTAAGCAGCTTACTCGCTCAGGGTATGAGATTCGTATTTTGGACCGAGCGCAACAAGCCGATGCAGAAACAATATTAACTGGAGCTAAATTGGTGCTTGTGAGTGTACCAATTAACGCCTTAGAAGAAGTCGTTTCGTCATTACCAGCTTTACCTGATGACTGTGTTTTAGTTGATATTACCTCCGTTAAGCAAGCACCTTTGAAAGTGCTTATGGATAAACATGCAGGTCCTGTAGTTGGTCTTCACCCAATGTTTGGTCCTGATATTTCTCATTGGGTAAAACAAACCATTGTGGTCTGTGAAGGACGAATGCCTGAAGCATGTTCAGGGCTACTTGAACAGTTAAAAGTATGGGGATGCCAGCTAGTCGAAATGGATGCGAAAAAGCATGACCAAGCCATGCAGATCATCCAGGTAATGCGTCACTTAACCACGTTCGTCTATGGCCAATTTTTGGCGAAACAATGCCATACTTTAGAAGAGCTAAGAAGCTGTTCTTCACCTATCTATCAGCTTGAATTAATGATGGTTGGTAGGCTGTTCGCACAATCTCCAGAGTTATATTCAGACATTATGTTAGCGCAATTTAATGATGTTGAAGGTCTGTTGGCCAGTTATCAAGAAACATTTGAATTGACACTGGATAAACTGAAAGCGGGCGACAAAGCGGCATTGATTGATTCGTTCTCAGAGGCAAAACACTATTTCTCGGGCTGTGCAGAGCAGTTCTTAAAGCAAAGCCGTGGTTTGCTAAATAAAGCGAATGACGCCAAAGTGTTAGATTTATAATTCTACTTCTTTCTATCTCCTCATTAATTAAAAAACAGGATAAAACCAAGATATTAAAAAGGCGCTTCATTCAGCGCCTTTATGGATTTTACAGTTATCTAGATAGAGCTTTAAACTTCAACGGCTTGCATAGATTCACTTTGATAGCACCCTAAAATACGTACAAATTGAGTGTGATCTTTAAGCTCTTCTAAGGCGTTTTGCACATGCTTTTCTGCCGTATTGGCAAGTAAATCAACATAGAACACTTCTTCCCAAGGGTTGCCAGGCACAGGGCGTGATTCTAATTTCACCATATTGATGTTATGGGCTTTGAAGACCATTAGAGCATCGGCCAAAGAGCCAACCTGCTGTTTGGTTGCCATAATTAGACTGGTTTTGGTTGGGATCTGGGTTGACACTTGCAATGCTTTACGCGCTACAACAATAAAGCGGCTGTGGTTTTCAGTTTGATTCGCAAGCCCTGCTTTGATAACTTCAAGACCGACATTTTTACCCGCCTGCGCAGAGCCAATGGCAGCGCCATTTGGAGTTTCTGATGCTTGCTTTAAGGCGCTTGATGTCGAATCACATGTTTCATGCAATACATTATCTAACCCTTGAATGAAGCGGCTACATTGTGCAAATGGCTGAGGGTGAGCAAATATTTTTTGAATGTCAGTGAGCTCAGTGCCTGGCGCTGCTAATAAGCAATGTTCAACAGAATGAGTGACTTCACCGACTATTGTCACTTGCGCATGTTGTAATAAGTCGAATACCTCGTTGATACTGCCTGAGCTGGTATTCTCAATCGGCAGCAGACCATAATCGGCTTGACCCTTTTCAACATGCTGAGTGATTTGTTCAAAGCTTTGACAGCCCATTTCAACTAACTTACCAGGGCGGCGGCTGAAGTATTTATGACAAGCAAGTTGGCTATAAGAGCCTTGCCCACCTAAATAAGCAACACGATGGGTGTCACTCAATGAATCTGGGTTTAGGCTCTTTTGTAATAACGCCTGTTGATTTAAAACCGAATCTTCCAAAATAGTTTGAAAAACACTGTTTACATAAAACGCATCAAGACCGAGTGACTTACCATAGTTAATTAGTTTTTCAAGCAAAACTTGTTCACGTTCTTCGTCGCGAACCGGTTTATTATTCGCAATTTTATATTCCAAAACGCTATGGCTAATGCGACGGCGTTTTGCCAGTAACACCATTAAGTCTGAATCGATTTCATTTATATCTTTGCGTAAAGCATTTAAAGTATTTTCTGTCATAGGTCCTCACTCCCAGCGGCAAAAAAAAACCTCCCAGTTGGGAGGCTTATCTATTCGTAATCACGCGCAAACAGGTAAGCCTCTTCATCTAAAAAAGAAGCTAAAAAAGAAATAAGTTTTGCGAGTGATAGAATTTGTCATTGTTTAATTAAGAATTACTTAATAGATTGAATACATTATTAACACAGGGGGTAAGTGCATACAAGCACTACCTTAGTCTTTACTGGTAATTTTTTCTCATTTGTTGCGAGATTGTAGGCCCCAACTTGGCGAAAAGGAAAACATTCTGATATATTGGGGAAACGATATCGATATAAAAATAACAATTTTAATAAGGGTTTAGCAGTGGTCAATCGTCGACCCCCTTCAAGGTTTGGTTTTAATTCTTTAAGCGTCAAACTCTCGATTTTAATTTCGGCGGTGTGTTTGGTTGCGGGAATTTTTGCTGCTGCTTTCATGCTAAAGTCAGAAGAAAAACAGCTTGTATTTGAAGAGTATGCTGATCTAAAGCGCTTTAGCACCCAAGTCATAAATCAATTCACTAACTATCTTGAATTAAAAAAGAGTCTGTCTGAACAAACTGGTGCTGTTGTAACTAAACATCTTTTTTATGATGAACAGACCATTCAGAATCATTCACCATCACCAATACAATTTAGAGACGGCGCTTACCGCAGTACCGCATCGAATGGGTTAACGGCTGCCTATTTTACCGGAGAGTCTTTAAACGAAGCGCAAAAGCAGTTTTTTGCTCGCTCAGAAGCACTATGGGATATTATTGCGCCACCGTTATTGCAAGACTTTTTTAACTTTTACATGGTGACGAATAATCAGTTTGTCAGAATTTCTCCGCCCAATACGCTATTGAACGCAGCCCCTAAAAAAGGTTTGTTTGATGGCCAAACCATTGCTCAACTTAAACAAGAGCTAAACCCGACACGAGAAGCGGTTTGGTCAAAAGTGCACTACGACGATGTATGGAGCAAATGGGTAATCAGTATTCTTGTGCCTCTTTACTTTGAAGAAGAATATCAAGGTTTCGTAGGCACAGATATTAGTATGGTAGACCTACTTAAACACCTACCAGTGCCAACTACGAATCAGGGATACTTAATTTTTGATGGGCAGGGCAATATTCTCGCTGCGCCAAATCTACAAAAAATCTTTAATACGGGCTCTGCTATCAGTCGCAATGAGTTAACGCCAGAGCTTGCAAAGGTTGTTGATGATACATTGAAGTTAAAATTGCCTGATAGGCAGTCAATCTTTGACTTAAAAGGTGAAACACACCTTATCAATGTCACTCAACTCACAGAGTTAGGTTGGTATGTTGGTATTTACAAAAAGCGTGATTCGGCGCTTGCCGCATTAGAAGAGCTAAAAGTTAAATTCTTTGGTTTATTTGTTTTATATGCGATGTTCGTTGCTCTCTTACTGCATCAAGTGCTTTATAAACTGGTGCTACAGCGTATAAATAATACGGTCAGTGCAGTAAAAGACTTTGGTCGAGGCCAATGGGATATGCCCGCAATGCCTAATAACAATGATGAAATTGGCCTCTTAAATGCCACTTTCAATGATATGGGCAAAGAAATTAAAACCTTAGTAACGGGTTTAAACAATAAAATTACTGAAAAAGAAATAGCGCAAAA
Organism: Pseudoalteromonas sp. NFXS53; assembly: GCF_056629255.1. Classification (NCBI taxonomy): domain Bacteria; kingdom Pseudomonadati; phylum Pseudomonadota; class Gammaproteobacteria; order Alteromonadales; family Pseudoalteromonadaceae; genus Pseudoalteromonas; species Pseudoalteromonas sp. NFXS53. Next base: position 42,654 of record NZ_JBWVBR010000004.1, read on the forward strand.
AGCGGCTGATAGATTATCTAAAGCAGTTGAGTTCTCGGGTACTGCGGTAGTGATCACCAATGAGCATTTTCAAATCGAATACGTAAACCCAAAAATGCAAGAAATGACTGGCTACAATGAAGCACATTATGCCCGACAGCCTTTATTGAGCATTATTTCCAAAGAAATGTCGATTCTTATTGAAGACATCGATTTAGATTTACGAAGTCGAAATTATTGGCGTGGTGATACCATCCTGCAAGGGGTGACAAATGAACCTATTTGGGTGAGCTTGAGTATTTCACCCATTCGTGATGAAAGCGGTCACATTTCAAGTTATGTGGCGTCAGCTCAGGATATCTCGTTCGTTAAAGAGAGTCAGCGTAAGATGGAGGAGTTGGCTTACTTTGATACACTAACAGGCCTTGCCAACCGTACCTTCTTTAGAATGCAGTTGAAAAAGTCGATGGCATTGGCTGAACGTGGTCATTACGCATTTGCACTGTTCTACTTTGACTTAGATGAATTTAAACGTATTAATGATACCTTGGGTCACGACGCTGGCGATCGCTTACTAGTAGAAGTAGCCGACCGACTTAAAACCCGTCTAAGAGCTGAAGATACGATAGCACGATTAGGTGGTGATGAATTTGCCGTACTGTTAAGTGGCATTGAGAAACGAGATAATGCGATGGATGTGGCGCAGATGATCCAGCGCACACTGAATGTGCCAATTAAACTTGGCAATAATGAAGTGATTGTTAGCGCCAGTATTGGTATTACACTTGCGCCTTTTGACAGTAAAGAAGAAGAGCAATTACTTAAACACGCTGACTTAGCAATGTATGAGGCAAAAGCGAAAGGGCGAAACACGTTCCATTTCTACTCTCAAGAGTTAGATGAAGCAGCAAACGAGCGCTTGTATATAGAAAATGAACTGCGCTCGGCTATTCGTGATAATCAATTCACTTTGCATTACCAACCACAGGTTGATTACCGTAATAATGAAGTGGTTGGGTATGAAGCCCTAATTCGTTGGGAGCATCCAGAGCAAGGACCTATCCCGCCAAGTAAATTTATTCCAATAGCTGAAGCTACGGGTTTAATCGTAGAGCTGGGAGAGTGGGTACTCGAAGCCGCATGTCGCTTCTCGGTGAAGTTACAGCAGCAAGGCAGAGTTGGAAACATGTCAATTAATTTGTCAGCGAGACAATTTAAAGACAGTAATATGAAACGCGTGTTGTCTGATGTGTTGGCACGAACAAATATGCCGCCTAAATTACTTCATCTTGAGCTGACTGAGAGCATGCTTATGGGAGATGTTGAAGCGGCAATTTCTCAACTTCATCAAATTAAAGCGCTAGGTGTCTCACTTTCAATTGATGACTTTGGTACAGGCTATTCGTCTTTGAGTTATTTAAAACGCTTCCCAGTTGATATTCTTAAAGTTGATCGCTCTTTTGTGAAAGATATCCCTGAAGACTCAAATGATATGGAAATTACCGCAGCTATTATCGCGATGGCACAAAAGCTTAATCTTGAAGTTGTTGCTGAAGGGGTTGAAACTAAAGAGCAGGTAGATTTCTTAGCGAACAATAATTGTTATGTAGTACAAGGATATTACTACAGCCCACCTATCCCTGAAGAGGCTGTTGAAGTCTTTAAAGTAAAATAACAAAAGGGGGTTATTAGCCCCCCGAAATTTTGACCTTGAACTTCATCGCTTCTAATATTTGTTTGAGCTTGTCTCGGTCATCTCCTTGTATTTCAATGACACCTTCTTTTACCGCACCGCCTTGACCCATCTTACTTTTTAGTGTTTTGGCGAGTTTCTTTAAATCATGCTCAGACGGGTCAATACCAACAACCAGCATCACGCCTTTCCCTTTACGGCCTTTGGTTTGCCTTTCAATGCGGACTGCCCCATCTTTAAATAGACGGACTTCAGGTTCATTGTTTTCGCTCTCAGGTTTAATACGACCAAACTCAGTTGAATAAACAAGATTATTTTCAGACATTTTTCAGTGCTCTTTTGTTTCCATCCCTGAATAATAACAGTTTAGTAGATAGCATTGAACACATCTTGATAATGGTATGATTTTTATGCATTTAAATAAATTTTGATAATAAGTTCGATATTTTTTGGCGATTATTCCTAAACAAGTTATATTTAAGAACAACGGATGAATAACAAATTCGAACCATATTAGGAGGTTATAATGAGTTTGAGCAAGAGCGCTTCTGCCGATGGCAAAACGTTGACGATACAGATAAAAGGAAAGTTTGATTTCAATTTGGTTCAGTCTTTCCGTCAAGCGTATGCTGAGGTAGATGGGCAAACGGATAAGGTAATTATCGATTTGCGAGAAACTGATTATATGGATAGTTCTGCCCTTGGTATGCTTTTAAATATGAAGAAAACGTTGGGTGAATCTGTGTCGAGTATTACAATTAGCAACTGTCGTCCTCAACTGAAGAAAATATTGCAAATCTCTCGTTTTGATAAAAAGTTTGATATTGACTAATTTAGATTAGACCCTACCTTGCGTATTTTAGTCGTTGATGACCAACCCTTAAACTGCACTTTGCTTAAAACTATGCTCGAGCAACAAAGTTATCTGGTCGAGCTTGCAAGCAACGGGCAACAAGCGCTTGAAAAGTTAAACGAGCACTCTATTGATATCGTTTTGCTTGATGTCATGATGCCTGTAATGGATGGTTTTGAAACTGCACCACTCATTAAGCAGCAAGCTGGGGATGTTTATTTACCAATTATATTTATTACTGCGCTTGAAGATCACCAGAGTTTTGAAAAATGTCTTGAGGTGGGTGGTGATGACTTTATCCACAAACCTTTCGATAAAATCATTCTTTCAGCCAAAATTAAAGCGCATGCAAGAACACGTCGTTTAAGCCAAGAAGCCAATAGGCAAAAAAAAGAGCTCGAATACCACTATAACCAAACTGAGCGTGAGCATGAAATTGTAGAGCACATTTTTAGCAATGCGCTCTCGCAACAGAAAAGTTTTCCAAACATTTGTGACTTCCACCTATCCCCTGCGTCTATGTTCAATGGCGACATGCTCTTAATGGCACAGAGTCCGCTCGGTGGTTTCTATTGTTTATTGGGTGATTTTACAGGTCATGGTTTAGCAGCTGCAGTGGGTGCTTTACCTGCCTCTCGTATCTTTTATGCGATGGTGGCGAAAGGTATGGCGGTGAGTGACATCGCTTACGAATTAAATAATGCACTGGCAGAATTATTACCTGGACATATGTTTTGTGCTGCAGCGATCATAGAGTTAAGTGAATCAGGGCGTAGTGTTTCAGCCTGGTTAGGTGGTATACCGGATATCTACTTAATAGATAAAAGCGGTGCGGTAATTAAAACCCTTGAGTCACAGCATATGGCATTGGGCATTCTAGAGGCGGACGAATTTGAGCGAAACATTGTTCATTTTGAAGTGAATGACGCGCATAGAATTGTCATGGCGACAGATGGCATCGTTGAAACAGAAAGCAAACAAGGTGAAATGTTTGGTGAAGAGCGCTTAAAGGCGACACTCGCCAGCAGAACAAACATAGGCACCGAAGATATTATTGCTCAAGTACATCAGTTCTCTGGTCACAGTGAGCAACAAGATGATTTGAGTATCGCGATTATAAACTGTGTCGCGAATCCGCTGGTTATCAATTCAGAGGTGAGCTACTCTCAGTTGCCATTTGATTTTCACGTTGTGTTAAACGCAGAACAAATGAAACGAAATGATCCCATTTTAGAATTAGTAAACATGTTAAGTACGGTTGAAGGGGTTGATAATCACCGTTCAAATATTTTTCTACTGCTTTCTGAGGCCTATAACAACGCATTAGATCATGGGGTGCTGGGGTTAGATTCAGACATCAAAAATCAAGAAGATGGATTTTTTATTTTCTATCAAATGCGTGAAGAAGCATTGGCAAAATTGCAAGAAGCTCGGATCGAAATAAGTGCAAATTACGAACCTCAGCATCAACACATTAGATTTACCATTACAGACTCTGGCACAGGCTTTCATGTAAAAGAAGATAGCACAGCTTCTTTGTGTCAAGAGCATGGCAGAGGGGTTGGCTTACTAAACGAAATAGCCCATTCTGTGTCTTATAATGAAACTGGCAACTGTGTCGAACTTATATACTCATTAAATAACAATCCTTATATTTCTTGATTGAACTTCTAGGCGATTACTGAACAGCTTAATTTAAGTGTATAAAACTTTTTCTTCGAAAAGTCATATCTCAAAGTCAAATAAGCCATAGCGCTGTAGCTTTCCACCAAAAAAACCTTTATCCGAAATTAATTCTTACTTCCACTGGTCTTTAATGTTTCTCAATGAATTGGCTTTGTACCTTTGCAAAGCTAATTTTGTGTGTTAAGTTTCGGGTATCTGGATGTTTGGATGGCTAAAATGATTTCTTCTTATCTTTCACTTTCGGGCGTAACTACATCGCCTTCACTTGTTGAGCAAGCACTAGCAGAATTAGATGCATTTCTAAATTCTGAACAAGGCACTGCGGATGCGGTTTGGTCTTATTTGATCCCTGAATTAGGGGAAGGCGGAAGCTGCAGTTTATTTGGTCAACTACAAGATGCGCCTTTTGAGTTAGAAAGCTACATCAATAATAACCAAGAAAATAAAGTATTATTGGAAAAGCTCAATGCGATTGTGCAATTCGTTGTTGATAAAACACAGGTGGATTGGTTTGGTATTTATGCAAATAACTTAACCCCTGAAGGTGAGCAGTTACTTAAACTGGCTTATCATGGCGCACCAAGCCGTCCTTTGTTTCCGCTTACAGAAGATTTTGCAAAGATAAGTAATAACGTACAAGTTGCCTTATCTTCTAAAGGTCGAGTTGTGAATGATGTCGCTGAATACGTAGCGCAAGGTGGTGAGTATTATACCTGTGATCCTAAAGTACAATCTGAAGCATGTTTACCTATGTTTGATAACATTTCAGGCTGTACTGGTATCATCGATGCCGAGGCGTTTTCAACTGGCATTTTTGATGAACAGGTGTTGGCAGTTTTAGTTGCCGCCTGTATTAGAATTCCTCAGTATTTACCGCGTTCGTAGCACTCGAGTTCTTAAAATTTTATGTTACTATTAACGCAGTTTTAATATCAATTGCATTGAATTTATGTTCATTTATTGCGACTGAAAAATGGTCAAAGAATGAGAAAGAAATGACGTGATATAGTTATTCTATATGAGAAGTTTCTGACGAAATTATTGGACCATTTAGCTCGCTAGAATGAACACTTAGTTGATAAAATTGATATCACCCTGGTTATGCCTTGTAAATACTCTGCGCGTTTATGAGGCACACTGACAAATAACTAAATTAAGAGATGACCTATGTTCTCAGAATTAAAACCGTTACCAACTGATCCAATTTTGGGTCTTATGGCTGCTTACAAACAAGATACTAACCCTAATAAAATCGATCTTGGTGTTGGTGTTTACAAAGATGAGCAAGGTAATACCCCTGTACTAAGAGCTGTAAAGAAAGCTGAAGCTTTTCGTTTAGAAAACGAAACCACTAAGTCTTACATTGGTCTTGCTGGTAATTTAGATTTTTGTCAGAAAATGGAAACCCTGCTATTAGGTGAGCACAGCACGTTACTTGCTAACCGTGTTCGCACTGCACAAGCGCCAGGTGGTACAGGTGCATTACGTGTTGCTGCTGAATTCATCAAGCGTTGTAATACTGATGCGACAGTATGGGTAACAACACCAACTTGGGCTAACCACATCAGCTTATTTGAAGCGGCGGGCCTAACAGTTAAAGAATACCCGTATTACGACTACGAAAATAAAGGCTTGTTGTTCGATGAAATGATCGACACGCTTAAACAAGTACCTAAAGGTGACGTGGTTCTTTTACATGCTTGTTGTCACAACCCAAGTGGTATGGACTTAAACGAAGAACAGTGGAAAATCGTTGCTGAACTTGCGAAAGAAGTGGGCTTCACACCGTTAATCGACATTGCTTACCAAGGTTTTGGTGCTAGCCTTGACGAAGATGCAAAAGGCTTACGTTTATTAGCAGATGCAGTTGACGAGCTGATCATTTGTTCTTCATGTTCTAAGAACTTTGGCCTTTACCGTGAGCGTATCGGTGCATGTTCAATCATTGCTAAAGACAGTGCGAATGCTGATATTTCTAACTCAGTATTATTAAGCGTTGTTCGTAGTATTTACTCTATGCCGCCAGCACATGGTGCAGACATCGTAAATACGATTTTAGGTAGTACAGAACTAACTCAAGAGTGGCATGATGAGCTTGATGAAATGCGTAACCGTATCAATGGTCTACGTACATTGATCAAAGATAGCTTAGCAGCGCAAGGTGTAGCACAAGACTTCTCTTTCATTGATAAGCAAAACGGTATGTTCTCTTTCTTAGGTATTAATAAAGAGCAAATCGAGCGCCTACAAAAAGAATATGCAATCTATATTGTGGGTTCTAGCCGTGTAAACGTTGCTGGTGTGAGCCAAGCTAACATTGAGTACTTCTCGAAAGCGGTAGCTGAAGTATTAAAATAATTAAGCATTACGCTTAATTAAATGCCACTTTTGATAAGTGGCATTTTTGTTTCTAGATTGTGCTTTCCTTTGTTTTGAAGTGGATGCAAATCTCTCGCAAATTGCCTGTTTTAGTGCAGTTTGTTATAAGTAAGTAGAAGATGTTCCCAGCATTTTCTAGTCGTAAGGTTTATGTAACCGTTACAATCCGCCTAATGTCAGTCTGTAAGGTATGTTTATGCGTCATGAAATTTGGCAGCAGCTTCGTCAAGAAGCAACAGAGTTAGTAAGTAGAGAGCCTCTTTTGGCAAGCCATGTTTACTCGAGTGTTTTAAATCACGAGTGTTTAGGCTCTGCGTTAAGTTTTATTGTTGCAAACAAGCTTGCAGATGCGGTGGTCTCGGCTTTTACAATTCGTGAATTGTTCGACCAAGCCTTTGTTGACTGCGACAGAATGTTGACTCATGTTGCCCATGACATAAAAGCAGTTAAAGATCGTGACCCAGCGGCCGATAGTTATTTAACTGTTATTTTGAACTTGAAGGGTTTTCATGCAATCCAAGCACACAGACTTGCACATTGCCTCTGGCGTCAGAACCGCAAAGAGCTCGCACGTTTCATCCAAAGCCGTACCTCTGAAGTTTTTGGCGTTGACATCCATCCTGCTTGTAAAGTCGGTCATGGCATTATGTTTGACCACGCTACTGGCATCGTAATTGGTGAAACCGCGGTAATCGAGGACAATGTATCAATCTTACAATCTGTGACACTCGGTGGTACGGGTAATGAACAAGGCGATCGCCACCCGAAAATCAGAGCGGGTGTATTGATAGGGGCAGGTGCAAAAGTACTGGGTAACATCGAAGTTGGAGAAGGCGCACGCATAGGCGCAGGTTCAGTGGTGTTAAACCCCGTTGCACCACATACAACAGTTGTAGGTATCCCAGCTAAAGTGGTTGGTAAGCCGAATTGTCCTTGTCCTGCAGAATCGATGGATCAAAACTTCTTAGAGGATGAAGTGTCTTTAGAAAACAAATCCTATACCAGCGCGATGCTATAAAGCATTTATACATAATGACAAAGGCTGCTACTGTGCAGCCTTTGTTGTTTCTAGAGTGTGGTTAACTGTGGTGTGAATTTCACCATCATGGACTTGAGTAATCAGTGTTTCTCCTGCTTTTACTTGTCCAATCGATTTCACCACATGCTCGCCTTTCTTGGTAATTGAATAGCCTCTAGCTAACACGCCCAGTGGGCTGATGCTTTCAAGTCTTGCCGCTAGCATGGCTAACTGTTGCTGTGCCACCTGCTGGTTTTTATTTTGTGCGTTCAATAATCTTTGCTCTAACTGCTGTAGCGCATCTTTTGATTGAGAAAGTCGACGCTCAGGGTGTTGATGTTGGAACCTTTGCTGCAGCAGATTCAGTTGATTATTTTTTTGATTTAGCTGAGCATGCACGCCGCGTTGTAATCGCATTGAAAGCTCGTCTAAACGCTGTGTCTGTTGCTGCAGTTGACTATTGGGATGTTGCAGCTTGAGTCGCTGTAATAGTGCATTGTTAGTTTGCTTCGCTTCTTTGATTTTACTCAGCATTAAATGACTTAAGCGTGCGTACTTTTCAATAATGTGCTTTTTAATCGCATGCTGATCAGGGCTGACTAGTTCAGCGGCTGCTGATGGAGTAGGGGCTCTTAAATCAGCAACATAATCCGAAATGGTGGTATCTATTTCATGACCCACTGCACTGATAATAGGTAAACGACTGGCAAATATCTCACGGGCTAAATGCTCTTCGTTAAAGCACCATAAATCTTCTAACGAGCCACCGCCACGTCCCACAATCAGCACGTCGACTTCATTTCGGGTATTTGCCAAACGAATTTTCTCTGCAATTTGCAGGTGAGCATCGCTGCCTTGCACTTGAGTCGGGTAAACGATAACTTCAAGTTGTGGTGCGCGGCGCTTCATTACCGTCAAAATGTCTTTAATTGCCGCGCCTGTAGCAGAGGTAACAACACCTACTTTTCTTATTTCAGTTGGCAGAGGTTGTTTATGTGCACTGCTAAATAGTCCCTCAGCAGCAAGTTGTAACTTGAGCGCTTCAAACTGTTGTTTCAGTTGGCCTTCACCAGCAGGTTCCATATGCTCAACAATCAGTTGATATTCACCGCGAGGTTCATATACAGAGACGCGTGCCGTGACAACCACTTGGGCACCATTATTAGGCTTATATTTACTGTATCGATTATTACCTCGCCACATGGCAGCCTTAATTTGTGCTTTGTCATCTTTTAAAGAGAAGTACCAATGGCCAGAAGCCGGTGCAACAAAGTTAGAAATTTCTCCGGTTAGCCTTAAAGAAGCAAAACCTTGTTCTAAAATGCCGCGAATTTCTTTATTAAGCTTTGAAACTGAATAAACTTGGTGTTGTGGAGCTGAAGAAACTGAGAATGTCATCATTGGCCTCTGAAAAAATTACCGCGAAACTTTAGCATATTTTTTGAAAAAAAGATTTACTCACTACAGCAACGCTGATAAAATTCGCACGCAATTCCTATTACTCAATTCCACGTGAGAGATACCGCAAACATGCTAAGAATTGCAAAAGAAGCCCTAACTTTCGATGATGTGCTACTCGTCCCAGCACACTCTACCGTATTACCTCATACCGCTGATTTAAAAACGCGTTTGACGCGTGGTATTGATTTAAACCTACCTCTTGTTTCTGCTTCAATGGATACTGTAACTGAAGCGCGCCTAGCTATTGCACTTGCGCAAGAAGGCGGCATTGGTTTTGTTCACAAGAACATGACAATTGAAGAGCAAGCGAGAAATGTTCGTAAGGTTAAAGCTTACGAAGCGGGTATTGTGTCTTTCCCTGTGACTGTGACAGCTGACCTGACTATTGAAGGTGCACTTGAGCTTGCACACGAGAAAGGTTTCTCTGGTTTCCCTGTCGTTGATGAGAATAATAAACTAGAAGGCATCGTAACTAGCCGTGATATGCGTTTTGAAACGCAACTAGATAAGCCAGTTTCTTCAGTAATGACGAAAAAAGCGGACCTTGTGACGGTAAAAGAAGGTGCTGCACGTGAAGAGATCTTAGGTCTGATGCACGAGCACCGCATTGAAAAAATCTTAGTTGTTGATGATGCGTTTGCATTAAAAGGCATGATCACAGTTAAGGATTATCAAAAAGCACAAGAAAAGCCGAATGCATGTAAAGACGAACAAGGCCGTTTACGTGTAGGTGCTGCTGTTGGTGTGGGTGCAGGTACTGATGAGCGTATCGCAGCACTTGTTGAAGCGGGTGTTGATGTATTACTTATCGATACTTCACACGGTCACTCTCAAGGCGTAATTGACCGTGTTAAAGCAACACGTGAAGCATACCCTGATTTACAAATTGTTGCAGGTAACGTTGCTACAGCTGAAGGCGCAGTTGCGCTAGCTGATGCCGGTGCTGATGCAGTTAAAGTTGGTATTGGCCCAGGTTCAATTTGTACTACTCGTATCGTAACAGGCTGTGGTGTACCGCAAATTACCGCTATCTCTGATGCTGTTGAAGGCTTAAAAGGTCGTGACGTTCCTGTAATTGCTGATGGTGGTATCCGTTTCTCTGGTGATATCGTAAAAGCACTTGTGGCTGGTGCATCATGTGTAATGGTTGGCTCTATGCTTGCTGGTACTGAAGAGTCTCCAGGTGAAGTTGAGCTTTACCAAGGTCGTTACTACAAGTCTTACCGTGGTATGGGTAGCTTGGGTGCGATGAACCAAAAAGAAGGTTCTTCAGATCGTTACTTCCAAAAATCAAATGAAGCAGACAAATTGGTACCAGAAGGTATCGAAGGTCGTGTTGCATATAAAGGTCCTATCGCAACGATTATTCACCAACAAGTGGGTGGTATCCGTAGTGCAATGGGCTTAACTGGCTGTGCAACGATTGCTGAGCTAAATACAAAACCTCAGTTCGTTAAAGTAACGTCTGCAGGTATGGGTGAGTCACACGTTCACGACGTACAGATCACCAAAGAAGCGCCTAACTACCGTATGGGTTAATGCGCAACGCATATTAAAAATTGGGCTAGCTCAGGCTAGCCCTTCTTAATTTTAGGTAAAGTTCGTTTTTGTGCTTTACTAGACTTATCGTTTTCTAACCAACGAGATTATCAATGAGCAAAGACATCCACGATTCCCGCATTTTGATCTTAGATTTCGGTTCTCAGTACACGCAGCTTATCGCGCGCCGTGTTCGTGAAATCGGTGTTTACTGTGAGCTTTGGGCTTGGGACGTAACGGAAGAGCAGATCCGTGAATTCAACCCTCAAGGTATTATTTTATCTGGTGGCCCAGAGTCAACGACTGAAGAAAACAGCCCACGTGCACCTGAGTTTGTATTTAATGCTGGCGTGCCAGTATTAGGCGTATGTTACGGTATGCAGACTATGGCGATGCAGTTAGGCGGCCGAGTTGAAAGCTCAGACAAGAAAGAGTTCGGTTACGCACGTGTTGAAAAACTAGGTAACTGTAAACTATTTGAAGATATTCAAGATCACATCGAGAATGGTTCAGACTTCCTAGACGTGTGGATGAGCCACGGTGACAAAGTAATTGAAGTTCCAGAGACATTTGTAACATCAGCTAAAACTGACACATGTCCTCACGCGGCTATGTCTTGGGAAGAAAAGCGTTTTTATGGTGTTCAATTCCACCCAGAAGTAACACACACACAGCAAGGTCAGCGCCTTTTAGAGCGTTTTGTTATTGACATCTGTGGCTGTGAAAAGCTTTGGACTCCATCGCAAATCATTGAAGATGCCGTTGCTAAGATCAAAGAAAAAGTAGGTGATGACGAAGTTATCCTAGGTCTTTCTGGTGGGGTTGATTCATCAGTAGTAGCCATGCTTATCCACCGTGCAATCGGTAAGAAGCTAACCTGTGTATTCGTTGATAACGGTCTACTTCGTTTGAACGAAGGTCAGCAAGTAATGGAAATGTTTGGTGATAAGTTCGGTCTTAACATCATCAAAGTAGATGCTGAAGAGCAATTCTTAAACGACCTAGCTGGTCTTTCAGATCCAGAAGATAAGCGTAAAGCAATCGGTCATACGTTCATTGACGTGTTCGATGCTGAGTCTAAAAAACTGAAAAATGCGAAATGGTTAGCACAAGGTACAATTTACCCAGACGTGATCGAGTCAGCGGCTTCTAAAACTGGTAAGGCGCATGTGATCAAGTCTCACCATAACGTAGGTGGTCTACCTGACGATATGGAAATGGGTCTAGTTGAGCCGCTTCGTGAGTTATTTAAAGATGAAGTACGTAAGATTGGTCTTGAGTTAGGTTTACCTTACGACATGCTTTACCGTCACCCATTCCCAGGTCCAGGTTTAGGTGTACGTGTACTAGGTGAAATCAAGAAAGAATACTGTGACTTACTTCGTCGTGCAGACGCTATCTTCATTGAAGAACTACATAAAGCCGACATCTACCACAAAGTATCGCAAGCATTCACGGTATTCCTACCGGTTAAATCGGTTGGCGTAATGGGTGATGCACGTAAATACGACTGGGTCGTATCACTTCGTTGTGTAGAAACAATCGACTTTATGACAGCGCGTTGGTCACACCTACCTTATGATTTCTTAGGTCTAGTATCAAACCGCATCATTAACGAGATCGATGGTATCTCACGCGTGGTTTACGATATTTCTGGTAAGCCACCAGCAACCATCGAATGGGAATAATGAGCAAGTAGTTCATTGCTAATTTGATGATTAAAAAGGCGAATAGGTAAAATATTCGCCTTTTTGTTTATTTAAGCCGCAGTTAAACGTTTTTTTGAAATTTTTACTTTACCTTTAAAAAAACCTCTCTATAATGCGACGTCATTGCAGGGGCGTAGTTCCAATTGGTAGAACAGCGGTCTCCAAAACCGATGGTTGCGGGTTCGAGTCCTGCCGCCCCTGCCACTTCTTACTTTGCTTTCTTTGCTACAAACCTTTATATTCTCAAAAAAATTCTTCAAGATTTAACTATGCGCGCATTGCATGCTGATGTTTTAGGTATTACACCACTTAAACTCAATTCACATTTTGCTCCAGAGACACCTGAGTCTGAAATGAACTCGGCTGATCACAAAGAGATGCCTTTAATGGCTTCTGAGCAGCAAACTGAGCAATATGAGTTACTAACCCTACCTTATCAATTACATGCTGATTTATTATTGCTACAGCCCGCAGGCTTCGCTGAAATAATAAAGGGCGATAGCGTCAAGCTGCAGAACAATATTCTTACTCTGCCTTCGGAGAACCTTACGGTTGAGCACAAACGTGCGTTATGGAAGTTATTACATGACAACTAAAATAGTTACGGGCTTGCTTAATGACATGCCGCTTGAAACCATTATGGATATTGAAGAGGCATGCCATAGTTTCCCTTGGAGTGCTAAAACCATGCAATCCTGTTTAGGTGGCCGATACTACAATGCGGGTTTATTGTTAGGTGATGAATTGGTTGGCTTTTATGTTGTCGAGCAGGTTGGGCCTGATCACACCTTAATGGATATTTGTGTTGCCCCTAAGTACCAAGGGCGAGGCTATGCAAAACAACTTATGGCCCATTTGCTGGAACAAGCGAAAATACTTGGCGCTGAGAGCTGTTTTTTAGAAGTAAGAGAATCAAACCTAAGCGCGATTGCGGTTTATCAAAAGTTTGATTTTTCAGAAGTGGGTTTACGAAAAAACTATTACCCAGCGAAAGAGGGTAAAGAGCATGCTGTATTAATGGCGAGAAGCTTCTTTTAAAAAGCGCCAACGCCATTTAATCTTTATCTTTAGTTTGCTGTGCCAAAGTGTATTTGATGGCTTCACAGAGATTTAGCTGCGTATATTGCCATTGAGTTTGCTGGTTGGTCATTAGGCTATTCTCAAGCTCTTCAGCAGCACTGTGAATGTTCATAAAACCAAAGCAGCCAGCACTGCCTTTTAAGCTATGAGCAAGCGCTCTGAGCGATTCCCACTCTTGATTATCATAGAAGGTCTGCAGTTGCTTAAGGTAATCAGGCAACTTTTCCATATAATTTTTATTTATCTGTACAAACTTTTCACTGGCTAAGAGTGAATCCCATTTCGATTGGCTCGCCGCTTGGATCTGTAGGTGCTCTAAAAGTACTTGACCAAGTTGCTTTTTATCGATTGGTTTTGCCAAGGTTGCATCACAGCCAGCAGCAAGGTAAGACTCAACATCATGCTTCATGACATTCGCCGTGAGTGCGATGATAGGGCCATCGTAGGCCGCGTGCCTGAGCATTTCTGTGGCTTCAAGACCACCCATAACAGGCATCTGCATATCCATCAAAATCAGTTGGTAATCATTAACTAATGCTTTCTCAACTGCTTCAGCGCCGTTATTGGCTATATCCGGCTTAATTCCCCATGCATCAAGCAGTAAGCAGATCAATTCTTGGTTATCAGGATTATCTTCGGCCAGTAGAATATTGGCATCAAACTGGGTTGCTGCCAGCTCTTGTGAGGCATCAGGAGTATGTGCTGATTCTTCTAACTTATTGATAAGTTGGTAGTCACCATTCGGGAAGTTTGCAAGAACTCGAATGGTAAACTTACTACCCACACCTTGCTCACTCAATACTTCTACATCACCACCGAGAAGTTGGGCTAAATTTTTAGAAATACATAGGCCTAACCCTGTTCCACCGAAGCGGCGTGTGGTGGTGCTATCTGCTTGCTCGAAGGGTTTAAAGACGCGTTTGATTTCACCTTCAGACATGCCGATACCGGTATCTTCAATAACAAATTCAACACTCTGGCTCTGGTGAATAAATCGTACACTTAAACGAATTCCACCGTGCTCAGTAAATTTCACGGCGTTGGTGGTAATGTTTAATAGGATCTGTTTTAAACGGGTAATATCGCTGTAAATGGAGCGCGGCAACGGGAATTGGTAATCCATTGAAAAAGACAGCTGCTTTTCTTGTGCCAGTGGCGCGATGATCGACTCAACATCTTCAAGCAAAGGCTGTAGTTTGAAAGGGCGATTTTCTACATCAAGTTTTTCAGCTTCAATTTTCGATAAATCTAGGATGTTATTTATCAGCTCTAATAAGTGCTTTGAGTTTCGCAGTACTGTGCTTAAGTGATTTCGATTGGCGGTAGCTTGCGGGTTGATAATCAACTGCTCGGTAAAGCCCATAATCGCAGTCAGAGGGGTGCGGATCTCATGACTCATATTGGCTAAGAAGCGACTTTTTAAATCACTCGCCTGTTCAGCCTCTTTAATCGCGATTTCGAGTTGTTGATTTGTTTCTTCTAGCTCTTTAGTGCGCACATCAACCATTTCTTCTAAGTGTAACTTGTAGGTTTTAAGTTCAGATTGAGAATCTCTGATCTGTTTTACCATGTGGTTGAAGTCTCTGAATAAAAGCCCGACTTCATCGTTGCTTTGTTCTGGTAAAGAAACTGATAAATTACCATCACCGACCTTATGACTTGCAGCACCAAGTAATTCAATCGGATTTAAAAGTAGGTTCCTAACCACGATAAAAATCAAAATAGGGAGCGTGATCACAGACAAAATGACGATTAAAGCCGTGATCAAACTAATTGCTTTACCCGACTGATACAGAAGTGCTTTTGGAATACTCGATAAATAATAATAACCACCACTTAATTGCACCGCATAAACCATACGCTCTATGTTATCTACACTCGACAACTTGATTGACTTAAGCGTACTGCGCTCAGCAGTGTCTTGTATTTTATGGGTTTCTTCGACGTTCAACGATTGCGCATATAGACTTGGATCTGAGCTGAATAAGATTTCACCCTGCTGAGTGATCAATAAATTTAAAGTATTATTGTATGGTGACTCTAAGATACTTGAGTGAATTACCGAAGGGTCAACTTGAACTATGATGTAGCCTTGTTGTTTTGGTCTTTTGAGCTGGAAATCAACACTGAAAATTTGCTGTACAAGATAAATATGTGTGGTGTTGTTCTCAGTCGGCACCATGAATTTCTGCTGCCGCATACTGCTATTTTTTACTTGATCAAAAAACGGATAGCTTTGTGGTGCCTGATTTAAATTATTCGCATAGTACGCTTTTGATTCACCCTCAGGTGAAACTAGGTTTATACTCAAAATGTCAGGGTAAGCATCGCTGTAACTGGCAAATACATCCATTAAAGCGCCAAGCCGAGCGGTTTTTTCAAAAGGCGTTTCAAAATCTTTGGCAAGGAAATCGCTTAATACTGGAGAAGTTGAGAGTAGTTTGGTGGTTGACTGATAAATTTCAATATAGTTGAACATCTTCTGATGTTGTTGTTCAACAAATCGACTTACTGTTAATTTTGCTTGTTTTTGTGTTGAGCTAGTAACGTTAGTTAAGGTGAAACCACCTAAAAACAGCAAAGGTAAAATCACTAATGGAGTGATGTACCATAATAATTTTATACTTAACTTGCTGGTTTTCATGCGATTTAAATAACGTCCTAAATGTTCTTCTTGTTAGCATAATGGAACAAAGCCCAAGTATCTAATCCTAAGACAATGCGGCTTTTTTAACAAGTCATATGCGCTATGTTCATACTTGTTTAATAAAGCAACTATTTTGCTTCAAATAAACATTGAGTGAATACAAGGTCATCTATAAGTTGATAGTGAACATTAACTTCTAAACCAGTTTGCACTTGTTTGCTTAAGTTATGCATTATTTCAAAAGTTAAAACAGTCTCGTTTAATGCAATTAATCTTGCTTTATCGAATCCAAAATATTTTTTCACGAAAGGATAGAGGGCTTTATAAATACTTTCTTTGGCAGAAAAAATAACGCTGAGGGGATGTGTTACTTGCTTACTAAGTTCATGAAATTGTGTTTTTTCGTCATCTCGTAATATGTGTGTTTGCAGTTTTGTCTCTTGACTATCTTTCATCAATTTTTCGACATCAATCCCCACGCTTATGGCGCGATCCTGCAAGCCAGCTATCGCAGCAGCAATGCCCTTGGTATGGGTAATTGAACCAAATGTACCTGCCGGCCAAATTGGCACTCTATCATCAGCAGTGTGAACTATCGGGTTATCAATGTTTAGTGCTGTTAATGCCTGGGTGGCACAAATTCGCCCTGCTAAATATTCGGCTTGACGTTTGTGAACTGCTTTTTTTATACGTTCAGGCAGCGGCTGGTTGAATAAATCAAAACTGTGAGTTTCATAGCTGTCTGCATCGAATTCAAGCACCACGAGTTCAAGCGCGAGATGATTCTTAAAAACAGACGATTCGGTTACTTGCATTGCACACTCCTTTTAAGGGGGCTGAGTGTCATTTATTTGTATTTAAATCGCAAGCTTTTCTCAGCAGAATAAAGGATGGACTACTTAAGCGGTCCATAAGTTTTACAAAAGTTTACCTGCTTTTCTTCAATTCAACTTTTAGGATGAAGCTAAAGTAAAAACGGCTTAGCTCGGCCACTAAACACAAACTTTGTTACAAACGCAGAAAGTTATTTTGTAATAAAAACCAAGGTTTGAGGTCTTAGTTTAAGACGGATGAAATGGATTGATACTATGCAGCAGAGTCAAACTTTGTGTTATCTAAGTGCATCGCCTTGGCAGCTATTAAGAAAAACCACCGCTATTTTATTGCCAGCGATTTGCATTCTATTAGCCTATGACGTAGTCGAATCGTCGGTGATAGCCAATACCAATGAGCAACTTCTACAACTCTATGGGTATGCCCAGCCTTTATTTATAATTTTGATGGCTTTTGCTGTTGCGCTGTCGGTGCGAACAAATATGGCCATGGTGCAATTGGTCGACCAGAAAAATAAAGGATTGTTTGCTCATATTCGCTTTGGAGTCTTTGCCAGTGTCGCTGTATCTATTTTCTTATTACTTACATTAGATGAAATACTGGCCTTATTCGGTTTAGCTGAGTGGTTGAGTACTTTATCGGACGTGCAGTCTGTCGAGTTTACTTCAGAGATCATGTCGTTTTTAACAGTGCGGATCAGCACACTCTTTGCTCTAGTGATTATTTGGCAAGTGAGCAGCGCGCTCAGAGCGTTAAACGATTGTTGGTACTCGGCACTGTATTTATTGCTTTGGATGATGTGTAAATCAATTGGTTTGTTAGTGTTAGCTCAGCAAAGCGAGCTTCATTTGCTGAGTTCTCTAGCCCAGTTGCATGCTTTTGTTGATGTTTTATTTGCAGCGATAGGTTTAAGCCTTGTATTTATGAGGCATAAATCGAGTTTATTTGCATCGGACAAATCAGTAAATGGAAATTTAGATACGATACTCATTATTTGTCAGCAGTTAATACCTGCATGCTCTCTTGCGCTATTAACTTATATCGCCAGCCAGTTTGATGCGGCTTTTATCGCAGTATTTGCTTTAACCTTTAAGATAGAAGCATTGGCTTTATTGATCCCTATGGTGCTGACCGCTTCATTACCTGCAATAGTGGGCGTCAATTATTGGTCGAACAATAAAAAACGTGCTGTGAGTATCTTAAAAAGTGCGTTTTATCTCATTATTGCTATGCAATGTGTAATAGCCGTTTTACTTTATCTATTTCAGTCACAGCTGTTTGCTGGGATCTGCCCCGATTGTCAGCAAATTACCTTGTTAAAATACTTCATTCAATTCTTACCCATCAGTTATGTAGGCTTAGGTATGGTTATGGTGTATGTCTCTTGTTTGAATGCCATGGGTAAGAGTAAACAAGCCATGGTGTTTTTAGCTTTCCATCGTTTATTGCTTATCCCAGTTTTGGCTGTGTTGGGGCTTAATCTATTAGGTAATTTGGGGTTGTTTATTGGTTTAGCAGTATCGCATTTGGTTATGGGGGGTTTTGTATTTTATCAAATCACTGTTGTTTACAGTCGTTCAAGTGATGAACAAAACGACATGGCTCAATTAGATTTGCAAACAGAAAAAATTTAACTATTTGAGAAGAAAAAGTTGTTATAAAAACCGCTGCACGATTGAGTATCTTGGCAAGATAAGCGAAAATAGTCGATTAACTGATATTCATAGCCTGAGCAGGGCAAGTAATTTCATTTTTCTTGTGCTGTGCTCAACTTAAGAGAAGATTTTAATCGATGTCAAACGCTTCAATTCCTCAGGAAGTCTCGAAAAGACGGACTTTCGCGATTATCTCGCACCCGGATGCGGGTAAAACCACCATCACAGAAAAAGTACTTTTATTCGGAAAGGCCTTACAAAAGGCCGGTACGGTAAAAGGCCGTGGTTCAAACCAGCACGCTAAATCTGACTGGATGGAAATGGAAAAAGAGCGTGGTATCTCAGTAACAACCTCTGTGATGCAGTTCCCGTATAACGATGCATTGGTGAATCTACTAGATACCCCGGGACACGAAGACTTCTCTGAAGATACTTATCGTACACTGACTGCGGTTGACTCATGTCTGATGGTTATCGATGCGGCAAAAGGTGTAGAAGACCGTACACGTAAACTAATGGAAGTAACGCGCTTACGTGACACACCAATCGTGACTTTCATGAACAAACTTGACCGTGACATCCGTGACCCTATGGAAGTGATGGACGAAGTTGAAACTGAGCTTAACATCATGTGCGCACCTATTACTTGGCCAATCGGCTGCGGTAAAGAGTTTAAAGGTGTGTATCACATTCACCGTGATGAAACGATCCTATACGCAACTGGTCAAGGCCATACTATCCAAGAAAAGCGCATCATTAAGGGCTTAGATAACCCAGACTTAGATGCAGAAATCGGGGATGAATTAGCAGAGCAACTTCGTGAAGAGTTAGAGCTAGTAATCGGTGCATCAAACGAATTTGATCACGAGCTATTCCTATCAGGTGAGCTAACGCCTGTGTACTTTGGTACAGCATTAGGTAACTTCGGTGTTGACCACATGCTTGACGGTTTAACTGAGTGGGCACCAACGCCTATGCCGCGCCAAACTGAAGAGCGTGAAGTCAAAGCTGAAGAAGAAAAGTTCTCAGGTTTCGTATTTAAAATCCAAGCAAACATGGACCCGAAACACCGTGACCGTATCGCTTTCATGCGTATTGTATCGGGTAAATATACCCAAGGTATGAAAATGGACCACGTACGTATCGGCAAAAAAGTCAGTATTTCTGACGCGGTTACTTTCATGGCCGGTGACCGTGAACGTGCGCAAGAAGCGTTTGCAGGTGACATCATTGGTTTGCATAACCACGGTACAATCCAAATCGGTGATACTTTTACTCAAGGTGAGAAGCTTAAGTTCAGCGGTATTCCAAACTTCGCGCCAGAGTTATTCCGTAGCATTCGCTTGAAAGATCCGCTTAAGCAAAAGCAGTTATTAAAAGGCCTAGTTCAGCTTTCAGAAGAAGGTGCGGTACAGGTATTTAGACCATTACAAAATAACAGCCTAATCGTAGGTGCGGTTGGTGTGCTGCAGTTTGATGTGGTTGTTGCCCGTTTGAA
Source organism: Pseudoalteromonas sp. NFXS53 (assembly GCF_056629255.1). NCBI lineage: Bacteria > Pseudomonadati > Pseudomonadota > Gammaproteobacteria > Alteromonadales > Pseudoalteromonadaceae > Pseudoalteromonas > Pseudoalteromonas sp. NFXS53. The sequence continues at coordinate 62,685 of NZ_JBWVBR010000004.1, forward strand.
AGCGGAATATAACGTAGATGCAATCTACGAGAGTGTGTCAGTACAAACTGCGCGTTGGGTAACCTGCGACGACGATAAGAAAATGGCTGAGTTTAAACGTAAGTGTGAAGCAAACTTAGCCCTTGATGGTGGCGATAACTTAACTTACATTGCACCAAGCCGTGTAAACTTAAACTTATCAATGGAACGCTATCCTGATGTTCAGTTCCACCATACACGTGAACACTAATAAACGCTTAAATTGAATCGAATTTAACCTTGCTGGCATTGAAGGCTGGCAAGGGTTACAGGATAAAAAATGAATATCAAAACTCTATTAATTGAAAAAGCCAATGCGGCGATGCACGCTGCGGGTATTCCTGAAGGCACAAACCCAGCGGTTACACAATCTACTCGTCCGCAATTTGGTGATTACCAAATCAATGGTGCAATGGGCGCTGCAAAAGCATTAAAAACTAACCCGCGTGAACTTGCACAAAAGATCATCGACAATTTAGACGTTGCAGACCTTGCTGCAAAAACTGAAATTGCAGGCCCAGGTTTCATCAACATTCATCTAAAGCCTGAGTTTTTAGCTGCAAGCCTAGAAGCGGCAAACCAAGATGCAAAACTTGGTGTTGCTGAACACGCAAACCCGCATAAAGTTGTGGTTGATTACTCTTCACCAAACCTTGCAAAAGAAATGCACGTAGGCCACTTACGCTCTACCATCATTGGTGATGCGGTTGTACGTGCCCTAGAGTTCCGTGGCGATACAGTTGTTCGTCAAAACCACATGGGTGACTGGGGTACTCAGTTCGGTATGCTTATCGCACACCTTGAAGATTTACTTGAGCAGGGTGTAGATCTTGAAAAAGTAGCGCTTGCCGACCTTGAAAGCTTCTACCGTGACGCGAAAAAGCGTTTCGATGACGAAGAAGGCTTTGCTGACAAAGCGCGTGACTACGTTGTTAAACTACAAGGTGGCGACGCGCATTGTAAGAAACTTTGGCAGATGTTTATCGACACGTCGGTTAAACACTCTGAAGAAGTTTACGCGAGATTAAACGTTACCCTTGGCCGTGACGATATTAAAGCAGAAAGCGCTTATAACGACCGTCTTCAAGGTGTGATTGACCTACTTAAAGAAAAAGGCATCGCAGTTGAAGACCAAGGTGCGCAAGTAGTATTCCTTGATGAGCTTGCGAACAAAGATGGCGAGCCATCAGTGTTCATCGTTCAAAAGTCAGGTGGCGGTTTCTTATATTCAACGACTGACCTTGCAGCCTGTGACTACCGTTCAAACGAGTTAGACGTAGACCGTATCTTAATTTTCGTAGATGCACGTCAGGGCCTACATTTCAACCAAGTTGAGATCACAGCACGTAAAGCGGGTCTGTTAAAAGACAAAACCAGCTACGAGCCAAGCCTATTCGGTACTATGATGGGTGATGATGGTAAACCATTCAAAACTCGTACGGGTGGAACAGTTAAACTTGCAGACCTACTTGAAGAAGCAGTAAGCCGTGCAGCAGATAAAATTGCTGACCGTACAGCTGAATTAAGCGAAGAAGAGCGCAGCGAAATCGCCCGTAAAGTGGGCATTGGCGCCGTTAAATACGCTGACTTATCTAAGCACCGTACCAGTGACTATATCTTCAACTGGGACACAATGTTGAGCTTTGAAGGCGCAACCGCACCTTACCTTCAATATGCCTACACGCGTGTAAGTGGCATTTTCCGTAAAGCGGGCGTAGACAGTGCAAATCTTACTGGCAGCATCAATATTGTTGAGTCACAAGAAAAAGCATTGGCGTTAAAACTACTTCAGCTTGAAGAAGTGTTAGATCTGATGATCAGCGAAGCCACACCGCACGTATTATGTGGTTACTTATATGAGCTTGCGAGCCTCTATATGACATTCTACGAAGCGTGCCCAATCTTAAAAGATGATGTGGCAGCAGATGTACGTGAAAGCCGCTTACTACTATGTAACTTAGTGGCTAAGTCTTTACGTACCGGTCTAGACCTTCTGGGCATCGAAGTGATGGAGCAGATGTAATCTGTTTCATTCACTGAATGAGTTTTATAGGCCGCGCAACAGCATGTTGTTGCGGCCTTTTTTATATCTAATTAAGAGCAGATTGTTATTAACCTAAGCTCAGGTTAACTAGTAAGGAACGAATATGAAATTAGAAGACATTCGTCGCGAGTATACTCAAGGCGGCTTACAGCGTGAAATGCTAGCAGATGATCCTATTGTGCAATTTGAAGCTTGGTTAAAACAAGCGGTTGAAGCCAAGTTTAGTAATGATCCGACAGCCATGGTTGTTGCAACGGTTGATGAAACTGGCCAGCCTTCACAGCGCATCGTACTGCTTAAACATTTGGATGAAAATGGCTTCGTATTTTTCACCAATACCGGCTCACGCAAGGCACAAGAGTTAAAGAGCAATAACAAGATTTCTTTGCACTTCCCTTGGCATGCCATAGAACGTCAAGTGATTGTATATGGTGAGGCAAAACCGCTACCAACCAGCGCTGTGGCAAAGTATTTCTTATCTCGCCCTAAAGAGAGCCAACTTGCAGCTTGGGCATCACAGCAGTCTCGTCCGGTGTCATCTCGCCAGGCGCTAATGCAAACCTTCAACAGCATGAAGTCAAAGTTTGCTAAAGGCGATATTCCATTACCAGATTTTTGGGGCGGCTATTGTGTAGAGCCAACTAAGGTTGAGTTTTGGCAAGGTGGCGAGCACCGCTTACATGACCGCTTTATGTATGTGAAGCAAGCAGATGGCAATTGGGCTGTTGAAAGGTTAAATCCTTAAGCTTCGCTTCAGCATGCAATTCATAGACACCCACTGTCACCTTGACTTCGATGAGTTCAAAGGTGGCTTGCAAAACCATGTTTACCGAGCCAATCAGCTTGGTATTCATGGTTTTGTTGTACCAGGGATCACACTCAAGCAAAGCCAAACTTTACTGAGTTTTAAACAGCACAACTCTGGTGTTTATATTGCTTTCGGTCTTCATCCGTATTTTATGGCTGATCATCAAGACGGTGATTTTGAACAGCTGAAAAGGTTGGCGATTGAACATCGAGAGCAGCTGGTGGCGATTGGTGAGTGTGGTATTGATGCGAGCATTGCAGATATTGAAAAGCAACAAGTGCTTTTTGCAAAGCACATTCAACTTGCGAATGAGTTGTCGCTGCCGCTCATTGTGCATCATAGGCAAAGCTATCACTTGATCATGCAAGCATTTAAGCAAGTCCAGCCAAAATGGGGTGGGGTGATCCATGCTTTTAGTGGTTCACTACAACAAGCGCAAGCGTATATCAAACAGGGTTTTAAACTTGGCGTGGGGGGCACGATAACGTATGAACGTGCCAACAAAACCAAGCAAGCTTTGGCACAAGTGCCACTCGATAGCTTAGTGCTTGAGACCGATGCGCCTTCTATGCCGCTTGCAGGTTATCAAGGGCAGATGAACTTACCTGAACGTCTTAAAGCAGTATTTGATTGCCTAGTCGCAATTCGTAGCGAGTCAGAGTCTGAGATTGCTGAGCAGGTTTATGCGTCGTCTTGTTCGCTTTTCAAGATTTGACGCTTTACTTCCCAACGTTTTAACGCGCGCCCTAATTGCCAAGTGAATACACAAGTAATGATCAACATCAGCAACACCATACGGCCGAGTTCGTGAAAGTGATGATGACTTTCACTCATGGCATCTTGGGTTAAATACACCATATTTACAAAGCCAAGGGGCTTGTCGTCCGCATCAAGAATGGGCAGCACAATGGCATCTTTTAATTTGCTGATCCCCGGTAATTGTTTAGCTATGCCTTGATTGAGGGGCTCGGCTTGAAATCCTTCACTTTTAGTTAAGAGTTGCCCTTGATGATCATAAATCGCAGCACCTAACACGTAGGGATCTTTGGCCAAATTCTTGGTTAATTTTTCTAACTTATCGAGCGCTTGGCTTTGCATTGCAAAGCTGGCGTTCCATGCTGTTTGCTGTGCCAAACTTCGGGCTGCTTGATGCGCTTGATTATGTAATAGTTGGTGAGAGCGAAAACTGGTATTAAAGGCAATCCAAGTCAGTGTGACAAAGCAAGCCGCAGCAATGATTAAACGGATCAAGCGTCGGTTTTTCGAAGACGTTATCAAATCAAGTGCTTGTGTATTTTTCATAGTATCCATATTGAATGCTGACAGCCTTTTGGAATGATGTTACAAATGCATTGTTACTAAATTTGGAGCTCACAATGGCTGGTATTCGCTTTAACCTTACACCGCAACTTCCACTCACCGATTTATGCACCTTAGCAAAATGGTATCAGATTGAAAATGATCACTTAGTCGAGCAAGCGCCTGAATCATTGCCATTGGGTGAAGATTTTATCGTGTTTTTTGGAGCGCAAGCGAACTCGCAATTTTTGCAACACGGTATTGAATTTATTGGTGAAGCCAATATTAATGCGCTAAGTATTTATCAGCCAGCAGCGCAATTAGCCCCCGCGTTAGCGTTTAGCGTTACAGCACAGTTTGATGACTCGAAAGCATATAAAAAACAGCTTCGTAGTTTTGCCGCTGAGCATGGTTTTGAAGGTGCCTATTTATCAAAGCCAGCCAGTTTGAGCCTGCCAGGTTTACTCATCATGGATATGGACTCTACGGCGATAAAAATTGAGTGTATTGATGAAATAGCACGTTTAGCCGACGTTTATGACGAGGTTGCTAGCGTGACAGCCATGGCAATGGCGGGGCAATTGGGTTTTAGCGAAAGTTTGTATCAGCGTGTGGCGAAACTTGAAGGCATTGAACTGTCTTTGATCCAACAGCTTAAAGATAACTTACCGCTGATGGAAGGTATTCAAGACCTGTGTCACACACTAAAAGCTCATAACTGGCAGCTAGTACTCGCATCGGGTGGCTTCACTTGGTTTGCAGAAGCACTGCAAGCACCACTGTCGCTAGATGCTTTTTATGCCAATGAGCTGGAAATAGAAGAGGCGCGTTTAACGGGTAAAGTACTAGGCGATGTGGTCGATGCTCAGAAAAAGGCTGACATTTTAGCTAAGACGCGCACGCAGCTTGGTTTAGCGAAACAGCAAACCATTGCCATTGGTGATGGTGCCAATGATTTAGTGATGATGGCAGAAGCGGGAACAGGGGTAGCCATTCATGGCAAACCAAAAGTGGTTGAAAATGCCGATGCAGCCATATGTCATGGCTCACTATTGCAGTTGTTATATTTTATTGCGCTACCAAAATAATCAGTTTGTCAGTGATGAATTGTTCGAAAAAAGGAAGTCGCTACGACTTCCTTTTTTGTGCCTATGAAGAGGTTATCTTTGGCATGCATTTACGTTTTCGCAGGTAGGAAAATAACTCATAGGGCAAATGCCTTGTGGTGTTGAAAAACCAAACCCACCTGCAATGTTAGGAGTCGCAACTTTATCAATGGTTTTTGCATTCGATAAGTTCTTTAACTTCTTTTTATTCAATTTCATAATCAGTTTCCTTCTAAATAAAGCCGAAATAGGCTTTTTCATGTTAGGAGGTAAAAAAGTCAGGAACAAGTTTTCACTCAGAGTAAAAAATTATAAAAACAGTTTGTTCAAACGATTAAGTGCTATTGAAATGCCTGCACTATTTAACTCCTTTGAATACTTAGGTTATGTGAACTCTTAAGGCTCAAAAAAGTAGACCAAAATATCAACGGCAATTAAGACGATGATCACCCACTCTAAAAAAGCAGAGTGTTTGTGGTTTTGTTCAGTACTGAGCATATCCAAAAGCGTATGAATGGTATCGAGCTTTTTCTGTAAAATTTGAATGCGCGGTAAAAAGTCCAAGTACTTACTTAATTGCTGATACAGTCCTTCAAGGTTGGGGTTGTCCCAAAAAAACTCTGGTGTATCGAGCAAGTTAAAATGCAAGTTAATATCTGTGCTGGTTTTAAATAATGCCCCTCTCAGCTTAGCGAGTTGCTTGCGACTTAGTGGCACAATACCTGTATCAGCTAGAGTCTCAGACAAGTAAGCGTTATCGTTGATCACAGTTTGTGCTTGCTCTTCAAAAAACTCTAATTTAGCCGATTGCGCAAAGGCATGGCTGAGCGCCAGTTTAGTCATGCTGTCGGTACTGTCTAAATAAAGGCAGTCATCTTTTATGAAGAAAGAGTCAGTATCGGTTTGCTTATAAATGTAATGTTCAATACTAGGCCTATGGATAGGCTCAATCACTAAGTCTTCTATTTTAGCAATGAGTTTACTTAATTCATCTTGGTTAAAGTTCCAACACACTAAAACCGCATAATCAAAAAGCCACGCTTGTTTTTTACCAAGGGTTAGCCCATAGGCGTCTTTTATTTGTTTGGCACCATAATGATCGACTAATTTAATGTGGGCTTTTTCTTTATCAATACTGTGCCCTAGTAAGGTAATTACCAAACGATTTTCTAACTGAGTTTGCTCAGACATTGCTTGACTCCATCGTCAAAGACTTGGCCAAAATGGCGCTTCTTTTCTCGCGCATTTATAGACTGAAATTTATGCAATAGAAATAGTAAGCAGAGGTTTTTAGTGATTTATTTTATTGTCGTGACGACAAAAAATAACAGTTGGACTTGAGGGGGGGCATACCGTTAAATACGCGCAATTAAGCCAGTCCTATACATTGATTTTTTTAAGGGTAGAAATGAAAGACAACTCAGCGATTGAACAAGTTCGCGCAAGTTACAACGTACCACATTGGAGCCAAGGGTACTTTGATATAAACGACCAAGGTGAGTTAACGGTATCGCCAGATACGGCAAACCCTAACCACGCGGTGAGTTTATCTAACATTGCCGAACAAATTCAGCAGCGCGGGTTATCTTTACCAGCTTTGGTTAGATTTCCACAAATTCTACACCACCGTGTACATAGCTTATGTAATGCATTTAATCGTGCCATTGCCTCTTACGGTTATGAAGAAAAGTATCTATTGGTTTATCCAATAAAAGTAAACCAACAACGTGAAGTGGTTGAAGAGATTTTAGCCAGTCAAGCTGAGCAAAGTGAGAAGCAACTCGGTCTAGAAGCGGGCAGTAAAGCTGAGCTATTAGCGGTACTGGCGATGGCACAAAAAGTCAGCTCTGTGATTGTGTGTAATGGCTACAAAGACCGTGAATACATTCGTCTTGCTTTGATCGGTGAAAAGCTAGGCCATAAAGTAAATATCGTGCTTGAAAAGCGCTCTGAGTTAGAGATGGTGCTTGAAGAAGCCTACAAGCTTGGCGTAACACCTCGCTTAGGTATTCGTGTGCGTTTAGCATCGCAAGGCAAGGGGAAATGGCAGGCAAGTGGTGGCGAAAAGTCAAAATTTGGTTTGTCGGCTTCGCAAGTGCTGAGTGTATTGTCACAGTTAAAAGCCAAAGACATGCAAAGCACATTACAGCTCGTGCATTTTCACTTAGGGTCGCAAATGGCGAACATTCGTGATGTGCGTACAGGTGTCAGTGAAGCGGCACGTTTTTACTGTGAGCTACGTCGTTTAGGCGCAAACTTAACCTGTATGGATGTAGGTGGTGGTTTAGCGATTGACTACGACGGCACACGCAGTCAATCAAGTAATTCAATGAATTACTCGCTTGCTGAATACGCCAATAATATCGTGTACACAATCGGCGATGTGTGTAAGCAGTATGAACAGCCTATGCCGATGATTATTTCGGAGTCGGGTCGTGCGTTAACGGCACACCATGCGGTTTTGATCACCAATGTGATTGGTACTGAGTCTTATCAAGTTGAAACAGTGGCGTCGCCTGATGAGCAAGCGCCTCAATTGTTAAAGAACATGTGGCACTCATGGTTACAACTCAATAATCGTGTTGATGAGCGCGCGCTTATTGAAATTTATCACGATTGTATGAGCGACTTGGCAGAAGTGCATGCACAATTTGCAATGGGCTTACTTAACCTAGAGCAAAGAGCGTGGGCTGAGCAGTTATCGCTACGTATTAACTATGAATTAAAGCAGTTACTCGATGGCAAAAACCGTTTCCATCGCCCGATCATGGATGAGCTGAGTGAGCGACTAGCCGATAAGTTTTTTGTGAACTTCTCGCTATTTCAATCATTACCAGATGCATGGGGTATCGATCAGGTGTTCCCTGTGATGCCTTTATCTGGGTTGGCAGCGCAACCAGAGCGCAGAGCGGTATTACTCGATATCACCTGTGATTCTGATGGCACCGTTGATCAATACGTTGACGGCCAAGGCATTGAGACCACTTTACCTGTGCCAAATTGGCAAGCAGATAGTCCTTACTTAATGGGCTTCTTCTTAGTCGGTGCGTATCAAGAAATTTTAGGTGATATGCACAACCTGTTTGGTGATACGCACAGTGTGGTTGTGACTATGGACGAGCAAGGACAAAGTCATATTGTTGAGGTTAACGAAGGCGACAGCGTAGAAGACATGCTTCGCTATGTTCACTTAGATGCGGACGAATTTAGACAAGCGTTTGCCCAGTTGGCAGAAAACAAATTGCCAGAATCAGAGCGCGCACATGTATTGGCTGAGCTAGACATGGGCTTAAAGGGTTATACCTATTTAGAAGATGTATAAAGGGTACGAAATGCATACTGTGTTTGAAAAAGATAATTGCATGTTGTTTGGCAATGCCATGACATTTATGCGTCGTCCTTTGGTTTTAAACCCGCTCAATGCTGAAGCCGATGTGGTGGTATTGGGGTTGCCTTATGATATGGCAACTTCAGGACGCTCAGGCGCAAGAATGGGGCCTGATGCAATGCGTAAGGCCTCGACGAATCTCGCTTGGGAAGACACGCGTTATCCGTGGCAATTTGCGCTCAATGAACACTGTAATGTGGTAGACGCCGGTGACTTGACGTATATGTCGGGCGATAGCAGTGAATTTACCGAAAAAGTAGAAGCAGCGGCGACAAGCATGCTTGAGCAAGGCAAGAGTATGCTAAGTTTTGGCGGCGATCATTTCGTAACTTTGCCTTTGCTGCGAGCCCATGCAAAGAAATTTGGCCAAATGGCATTGGTACATTTTGATGCCCACACTGACACTTACTCAAATGGCAGTGTCTATGATCATGGCACCATGTTTTTCCATGCGCCAAATGAAGGTTTGATCGATAAGCATCGCTCTGTACAAGTTGGGATCAGAACAAATTACAGCGAAGCAGATCATGGCTTCACTGTGATTGATGGTCAGCAAGGGAACGAATTAAGCGCCTGTGCCATTGCTAAAATCATCACAAACACAGTGGGTGATTTACCGGTTTATTTAACTTTTGATATTGATGCGCTTGATCCGGCTTTTGCACCAGGTACAGGTACGCCAGTATGCGGTGGTTTAACCACCGATAAGGTCTTAAATATTTTAAGAGCGTTAAAGGGTCTTAATCTAGTAGGCATGGATGTGGTCGAAGTAGCGCCAGCATACGACAACTCAGAAGTAACGGCACTTGCAGGGGCGAGCATTGCGCTAGAGCTACTGCATTTATGGACTTATAAGCACAAATTAAACCATGCTTAATTCTCAATTAATGTGCAGTTTAATTACTTAAAAAATTATTAGCCCGATTAAGTTCGGGCTTTGTTTAAGTTGAGGTTTTAGTTAAATATATATTGGTAATATTTCTCGCCTTAGATTAAATCTCCACCTACACTTATCTTTAATAAAAAGTCGATTAAAATGAAGCAATTCATCTGATTGAATCGATATCAGCGTCAGGTTGAAATAGCTCCTCTTAAAAAGGTGAGACATTTTCATGGGTGAAAATGGACTGGTTTTAAATAATGATAAACGCCTGTTAGTTTTTCTATCTCTCATATTTGTTTGTGTAGGTTTTGGCCTATCAAAATTTACATTTTACGTACAAGTGATCCCAATCTGGTTGCCTGCTGGGCTTGCCCTAGCTGGGTGTTATTTATTTGGTCGCACATTTGCCGTCATCACTTTACTGGGTACTTTTTTATATAATTTTTCTGCCACGCCTGATTACATCACTAATGCGTCTATTCTTGAGCGAGTCGGGCAAAATATCCTCATCGCGCTGGGCGCAACTAGTCAGGCATATATAGGTAGCCGACTGTTATTGCGTTGGGGAGATCCCCTAAGAGCAAAGCATCAACTCAGTATTTTGAAGTTTGTATTGATAATTGGTTTATCGGTTAGTTTAATCTCAGCCACCATTGGGTCGTTGGCGGTGCTAGTTTTTAGCCCCGAGCAAAGTGTCACAGCAGCCATATATAGTTTTGTATTTTGGTGGCTAGGAGATGCCCTCGGTGTGCTACTCGCTACGCCATTCGTGTTAGGGGCGATTAAACTTGTTACTCAGCAATCTTCATCTCATGGTGGAGATAAACCCCTGATTAGTTCGATTGCTTGTCTGTTTATCTTTGTTGTTTCAATAACATGGTTGTTTTTTGACTCGACAAAGACGGCATCTGAACAAAGAGTAGATAAACAGTCACAGACGATAGAGAACAAAATTTATCGCGAACTATCTGGAGCCTTATCTCAGCTACAAGTCATGGCTGACTTTATCCAAAATACAGATGAAGTGAGTCGTACTGGTTTTGCACAGCAAGCCAAAGCGCTGATGACAGATAACGGTATTTTACAAGCAGTATCATGGAACCCACTCATCACACAGCAAGATAAAGCGCATCATAATGAGCGGCTAAATAATGTCTATGGAGATGAATTTAAAATCAAAGGTGACTCTATCGAGGTCGATGATCCTATTATTTACGTGCGTTATATTTATCCTGAAAAGCCTAACCAAAACGCCATAGGCTTTAATGTATATTCTAACCCTGACCGCAAACAAACCCTTTACGCGGTTTTGCAAAATATGCAGCCTAAAGCTACGCCGATAATTCAGCTTGTTCAACATAAAGAAAAGCGCCCAGCATTTTTATTATTTTACCCAGTTTTTGACCTGAAAAGTTTAAGAGCCCAAACCGGAGAAAATCGTTTAATCGGTTTCAGCACTGGGGTATTCAAAGTTTCTGAAATTATTGACTCGGCGCTCGATAATATCGATAAAGATATGTTTCATATCCATGCGTATGAAGCGCAAACAGATACATTAATTTACACTAGCATAGAAACAGAACCGCTGAGTGAGACTGAAAACATTTTTAAGCGTCTAGAAATCTTCATGTTCGGGCAGTTGTGGTACGTTGACTTGCACCTTAACACTCAAGTAATCAGCTTTTTACAACACCAATCTAATTTTCCACTATTTTTGCTGCAATTCATTATTGTTACAGCCATTACTTTGCTTATTCTGCAGATGTATAACCAACAACATGTATTAGATAAGCGGGTGATGCAAAGAACGCGTTCATTAAATAAAGCGGTTGAACAAGCTGATAAAGCCAATCACGCCAAAAGCCGGTTTTTAGCCAATATGAGCCATGAAATACGTACACCCATGAATGCGGTTGTTGGTTTTTCTCAATTAGCAAAAGAATCAGAAGATTTTGAGCAGGTTAAATCTTACCTTGAAAATATAGATGTTTCGTCGCAGCACTTACTTAATATCGTGAATGATATTTTAGATTTTTCCAAGATTGAGTCGGGCAATTTTGAGCTTGTTGAGGATGAATTTGACTTAAATAAAGCACTGAATAAAGTGAACAATATTTTTAAATTATCAGCAACAAGTAAAGGGCTTACTTGGCGGTTTGAAAATCGTTGTCCTGTTCCTTTGTTAGTCAAAGCAGATAAAACACGCTTTGAACAAATTTTAATTAACTTGTGTGGTAATGCGATTAAATTCACTGAGCAAGGAGAGGTTGTACTGAGTTGTAGCATAGTTGCTCAAAGTGAACAGGCGTATCAGTTATCTATTCAAGTCAAAGATACGGGCATAGGTATCGCACAAGAAAACTGCGAACAGTTATTTTCGGCATTCACGCAAAGTGATTCCTCCACCTCAAGAAAGTTTGGCGGTACAGGCCTTGGTTTAGCGATTTCTAAACAGCTCAGTAAATTAATGAAGGGGTCTATAAGAGTTGCAAGTAATCACCCTCAGGGCTCAATTTTTACTTTTATGCTTGAATTGCCAAAAGCTGATAAAGAGATAGACACTGAAGTGCCCAGTACTAATCGTGACTTTTCATCACTCAAAGTCTTGGTTGCTGAAGATAATCCAGTAAACCAAATGGTCATTAAAGCCATGCTGGAGAAATTAAATATAAATGCCACGCTTGTTGAAAATGGTCAGTTAGCGCTAGAAGCCATTGAAAAAAATGTCTTTGACGTGGTTTTGATGGACTGTCAGATGCCTGTATTAGATGGGTATGAAGCGGTAAAACAACTTCGTTTATTAGAGCGTTCCGCAACCTTACCTGTTTTTGCTTTAACAGCCGATGCGGATACTGATAGTAGAGAAAAGGCTTTAGCGTCGGGCTTTACGCTACATGTTGCAAAGCCCCTTACCATTGAAAAGCTTAAACAGTGTTTAAGTACCCTAAAATGCTAATTTTAACTTTGTCATGCTAGAAGGCTGGCAAAGCGCCTGCAATCTAGGTTATGTTGTTTTTTCACACAATGCTGAGTAAAGGCTGTATGAAACATCTGGCATTCTATTCATTTTTATTATTTATGAGCATAAGTGCTTTTGAGGTGCGCTCTGAAAGCGAGTTGCGTTTTGTTGCCGAAGATCTCTACCCATTACACTTCATTGACGATGCAAAACAGCCGCAAGGTTTTTTAGTCGACTTAGTCGAAGCGGTATTACTCGAGTGCCAGTGTAAAGGGCGCGTCGAAATTATGCCGCAAGCGCGTGCATTTAAAGAGTTTACATCAAATTCAAGCACGCTAATGATATCTTTATTAAAAACGCCAAAACGTGCCAATGCGTTTAACTTTTTGGGGAGTGTGTATTTTGCAGACGCATATCTAATAGGCCTTAAGCACAGAGCATTTAAACTGATAGATTTGAAAACAGCCCAAGGGCTAAGAGTGAGCACAGTTAGAGGCTACCACAGTCATTATTATTTAGAGAGAGCAGGGGTTTCGACTGAGCATGATCTGGTGCTTGCGCCAGATCCTGCAAGTTTGCTCAAAATGTTGTATAGAGGGCGTACTGATCTGGTGCTAACGAATACTTTGTCACTGGATAAGGAGTTAAGGAACCTAGGATTAGACCCAAGTCAGATAGAAAAAAAGCTGAGCTTGCCAGACTTTCCAAATGAATTGCATTTTGTTGCAAATAAGCAGCTTAACCCAAGTCTAGCTCAGAGTTTAAGTCAATCATTGCAGAGGGTTAAGCTCAACGGTAAATACGCAAAGCTGTTAAAAAAATGGCAATTGGGCCAAACAAACACGCTTTAATCTTTCAAAAAATATGAACTGATAATTGCCAGCAATGACAGGCTGCTGAACATCAAGATAAGTGAGAGCGCTCCTAACTGTTCTGCTAACAAGCCAACACTTCCTAATATCAACAGTATAACTCCGGTAAATGTATTGCCCACTGCAACATAGTCGGTTCTTTTATTGCCCTCGGCTAAATTCACTACATAAGTTTTACGGCCTAAACGCACACCCTGATGTGCCACACTCAAGAAAAAATACAGCAGTGGTAAAAACCAAATAGAGCTAAAAATCTGAGGTAAAAATATATGCGCAACATAAAGGGCAATGGCATTTATTGCCACCAGAGCCGAACTTAATGCCATAACACGTTTACTCGATAAATCACTTAAGCGCCCCCAGATCGGTGCTGAAACTAAGCTAGCAGCACCAGATACCAGCATAAATGTCGCCAAAACAGCAAAATCAAATGCTTGCTCTGAGGCAAGTACTATATAAAACGGGGCGCTCAAAGCTGAGCAAAGTAGCAATGTACGCGTCAGTAAAAACAGCGCAAAGTTACTGTCTTCATAAATCATCCGAAACTTGCTTAACGCTGCTTTTAAGCCGTTTTTTCCGCCATCAGTCGCGCCTTTATACTCGCTTATTTGCCCATAACTTAAGGCTGCTAATAACCACATAACAGCAGCTAAGCCTAATGCCCATAAGATAGTTTGATCTTGTTGACTGTCTGAAAATATAAAAAACAACCCAAACAACACCGTTGCCAAGCCAGATAAACTAGCGGTTAAGCCACTTAAATTGCCTCTTTGTGTTTTAGGAATGGTTTTACCCAGTACGTCTTTGGCGGCAATTGAGTTAAAACCTCTGGCTAGAGAGAAAATAATGAGCGTGCCAATAATAGCAAGACCCGCTTCATAACCGCTTAAAGTAAAGCTTATCGTAATCAATGCCAGCATGCATAAGGCTTGAGTCAGGGAGCCAAATACCCATACCCACTTTCGTAGCGGGAGTTTTCGGATGAAACTTGCAATAGCAAGCTGAGGTAACAGTGAGCCAGATTCTCTTATCGGCACGAGCCAAGAAATAAAAACGGCGGGCACTTGCAAGCTTTGTAGTAGCCAGGGCAAAGTCACTTTTGGATTTAGCAATGCATCAGCAAATTGGCTAAACAGCTGACTGAATAGCGTCAATATGAAGTTATGAGGGACGACTTTACAAGCCGAGTCATCAAGTGGTTTACAGGCCCTCGCATCTTCTTCATTACTGAGCAGCTTAAAGAGGTTGTCTTTATAGTTTTTCATTTATATTCCTCAATCTCCTTGCTGACACTTCTAAATACTCGATTCTTTTTTTACTTAACCACAATACGTCAGTTAAGTAAAAATGATCGCTTTAAATTTTGGTATACCAAGCTGGTGGCATAATAAAAATACGTCAATGGTCAGACCACTTTAATTTGTACTGTGGTTTTTCCTAAAGTTGTATAAAGTTTAGACTTTGGTTGTAGAAAAGCTGTGGTTAAACCGTGCAGAATTTTGACAGTATCATGGGTTTTTGATAGTGTAATGCGCAAATTTGGTATTACCAATTTACCTTTTGGTTAAGATTACCTAGCAATATGATGTTAGATGGTCTTTTCAACATGCTTAAATTCGGCGTTTGATCAATGTCTTTAAAGATAAAAGCAGCAAAATTATCCGATGTTATTTTAGAGCAACTTGAGAATATGATCCTCGAGGGCTCTTTAATGCCAGGTGAAAAGTTGCCTCCAGAAAGGGAGCTTGCGAAGCAGTTTGAGGTTTCACGACCTTCTCTTCGAGAAGCAATTCAGAAGCTTGAGGCAAAAGGACTCGTGACACGTCGTCAAGGCGGCGGAACGTATGTAAAAAATCAATTAGAACAGGGGCTCACTGATCCGCTGTTTGACTTGATAAGTAAGCATCCAGAATCGCAATTTGATTTACTGGAGTTTCGTCACGCACTAGAAGGGATCGCGGCATATTATGCAGCGCTTCGCGGTACAGACACTGACTTTGAGAAAGTTCAGCAAAGTTTTGACAATATCGCCGATGTGCACGGGGACCTAGAGCAAAAAGCACAAGCAATTAATGCATTTCATTTTGCGGTGGCTGAAGCGTCTCATAACGTGGTGTTATTACACTTAGTTAAGGGCATGCAGTCTTTGCTGGAGCAAAATGTATTACAAAACTTACAAGTTTTGGTGCAAAAGAACGACGTCAGTGAACAGCTTGCTGAGCACCGTAAATTGTTGATGGATGCTGTTATAGAAGGCAATCCAGAGCAAGCACGATTAGCCAGTAACGCGCACTTAGCGTTTATTGAAGAAGCATTACTTGAAGCGGACAAAGAACGTTCGCGGATCGCACGTAGTTTAAGACGTACCAGTAACAATCGAGTTCGTTAAGATTAACCAGAAGTAATTAAATTCGTATTTTAAACATAAGGAACACTCCATATGTCTGAAGTCAATAAAATTGACGTAGACGCGTTAGAAACCCAAGAGTGGTTACAAGCGCTTGAGTCTGTAGTAAAAGAAGAGGGCGTCGAACGCGCTCAATACCTATTAGAGCAAGTACTAGAACAAGCTCGTCTTGATGGCGTTGATATGCCAACAGGTATTACTACAAACTATGTAAATACTATTCCAGCAGATCAAGAGCCTGCATACCCAGGTGACACAACGATTGAGCGTCGTATTCGTTCTATCGTTCGTTGGAATGCGATCATGATCGTTTTACGTGCGTCTAAGAAAGACTTAGAGCTAGGCGGCCACATGGCGTCTTACCAGTCTTCGGCTGCATTCTATGAGATGTGTTTCAACCACTTCTTCCGTGCACCAAACGAAAAAGACGGTGGTGATTTAGTTTATTACCAAGGTCACATTTCACCAGGTATCTACGCACGTGCTTTCCTAGAAGGTCGTTTAACTGAAGAGCAACTTGATAACTTCCGTCAAGAAGTAGACGGTAAAGGTATCTCTTCATACCCACACCCTAAGTTGATGCCTGAATTCTGGCAGTTCCCAACTGTATCTATGGGTCTAGGTCCAATTGCATCAATCTACCAAGCACGTTTCCTTAAATACCTAGAAGGCCGTGGTCTAAAAGAGACGAACGAGCAGCGCGTATATGCGTTTTTAGGTGACGGTGAGATGGATGAGCCAGAATCACGTGGTGCAATTTCTTTCGCTGCGCGTGAGAAACTAGATAACCTATGTTACCTAATTAACTGTAACCTTCAGCGTCTAGACGGCCCAGTAATGGGTAACGGTAAGATCATTCAAGAGCTTGAAGGTCTATTTAAAGGTGCTGGCTGGAACGTTATTAAAGTTGTTTGGGGTGCAGGTTGGGATGCACTACTAGCGAAAGACACAACAGGTAAGCTATTACAGCTTATGAACGAGACAATCGACGGTGACTACCAAACATATAAAGCGAAAGATGGCGCATATGTTCGTGAGCACTTCTTCGGTCGTTACCCAGAAACAGCGGCACTTGTTGCAGACATGACTGATGACGAGATCTTCGCGCTTAAGCGTGGTGGTCACGATACATCTAAGCTTTTCGCAGCTTACAAAGCAGCGCAAGAGACAAAAGGTCGTCCAACTGTAATCCTAGCTAAAACGGTTAAAGGTTACGGTATGGGTGAAGCAGCTGAAGGTAAAAACATTGCGCACCAAGTTAAGAAAATGGACATGACGCACGTTGAACATCTTCGTTCACGTCTTGGTCTTGAAGACTTGGTATCTGATGAGCAAATCAAAGATTTACCATACCTGAAGCTTGAAGAAGGTTCAGCTGAATATGAGTACCTTCACTCACGTCGTAAAGCGCTTCACGGTTATACACCGCAGCGTTTACCTAACTTCACGCAAGCACTTGAGCTACCAACTTTAGAGCAGTTCAAGCCACTACTTGAAGCACAAAAGCGTGATATCTCTACAACTATGGGCTATGTACGTGCGCTGAATATCTTACTAAAAGATAAAGGCGTAGGTAAAAACATTGTTCCTATCATTGCGGATGAAGCGCGTACCTTTGGTATGGAAGGTCTATTCCGTCAGATCGGTATTTATAACCCGCATGGCCAGAACTACACACCTCAAGACCGTGACATCGTTTCTTACTACAAAGAAGCAACATCAGGTCAGGTACTTCAAGAAGGTATCAACGAGCTAGGTGCAATGTCTTCATGGGTTGCGGCTGCAACGTCATACTCGACAAATGATCTACCGATGATCCCATTCTACATCTACTACTCTATGTTCGGTTTCCAACGTGTTGGCGACATGGCGTGGATGGCGGGTGACCAACAAGCGCGTGGTTTCTTACTAGGTGCAACCGCTGGTCGTACAACGCTTAACGGTGAAGGTCTACAGCACGAAGACGGTCACTCGCACATTCAAGCGGGTACTATTCCTAACTGTATTGCTTACGACCCAACATTCGTATTTGAAGTCGCGGTAATCCTACAAGACGGTATCCGTCGTATGTACGGTCCTGAGCAAGAAAACGTGTTCTACTACCTAACGCTAATGAATGAGAACTACGCACAACCTGCAATGCCAGAAGGTGCGGAAGAAGGTATTCGTAAGGGTATCTATAAGCTTGAAGATAACGCTGGTGACAAAGCACACGTTCAGCTAATGGGCTCAGGTACTATCTTAAACGAAGTACGTAAAGCAGGTCAGATCCTAAGCGAAGAGTACGGCATCGGTTCAGATGTATTCTCTGTAACCTCATTCAATGAGCTTGCGCGTGACGGTCAAGATGTTGAGCGTTTCAACATGCTTAACCCAGCAGCAGAACAAAAAGTACCTTACATCACGTCTGTACTAGGTGAGTCTCCAGCAATTGCTGCAACTGACTACATGAAGAACTATGCAGAGCAAGTACGTGCTTATATGCCAAGCGCTTCTTTCAAAGTACTTGGTACTGACGGTTACGGTCGTTCAGACAGCCGTGAAAACTTACGTCGTCACTTCGAAGTAAATGCAGGTTACGTAGTAGTTGCTGCACTTACAGAGCTTGTTAAGCAAGGTAAAGTTGACGCATCAGTTGTTGCTGACGCTATCAAGAAATTTGATATCGACACAACGAAAACTAACCCACTATACGCATAAGAGGCAGATATAATGGCAATCGAAATTCATGTTCCAGACATTGGTGCAGATGAGGTTGAAGTAACTGAGATCCTAGTAAACGTAGGTGACACAGTTGAAGTTGATCAATCTCTTATCACTGTTGAAGGTGATAAAGCTTCAATGGAAGTGCCAGCTGCGCAAGCGGGTACAGTGAAAGAAATTAAAGTAGCTGAAGGCGACACTGTTGCAACTGGCTCTTTAATTATGATTTTTGATGCTGCGGGTGAAGCACCTGCAGCAGCCGAGCCTGAAGCACCAGCAGCCCCTGCGGCTGCGCCTGCTCCAGCAGCGGCATCTGAATTAAAAGAAGTTCACGTACCTGACATCGGTGGTGACGAGGTTGAAGTAACTGAGATCATGGTTGCCGTAGGCGACGTGGTTGAAGCTGACCAATCAATTTTAAACGTAGAAGGCGACAAGGCTTCTATGGAAGTACCAGCACCATTTGGCGGTACGGTTAAAGAAATCAAAGTTGAAGTTGGCGGTAAAGTATCAACGGGCTCGCTAGTATTCGTATTTGAAACAGGTGCATCTGCGCCGGCAGCTGTTGAAGCGGCTCCTGCGGCAGCGCCTGCTCCAGCAGCGGCGGCAGAACTTAAAGAAGTTCACGTACCAGACATCGGCGGTGACGAAGTTGAAGTAACTGAAGTCATGGTTGCGGTAGGCGATGCAGTTGAAGCTGACCAATCAATCTTAAACGTAGAAGGTGATAAGGCTTCTATGGAAGTACCAGCACCGTTTGCAGGTACTGTTAAAGAAGTGAAGGTTGAAGTTGGCGGTAAAGTGTCGACTGGTTCATTGGTATTTGTATTTGAAACGCAAGGCTCTGCACCTGCTCCTGTAGCGGCGCCAGCAGCTGCACCAGCTCAAGCGGCTCCGGCAGCACCAGCGGCAAAACCAGCGGCACCTGCAGCTTCAGCACAAAAAGATGAATTTGTAGCGAACGACCAATACGCACATGCATCACCTGTAGTTCGTCGTCTTGCGCGTGAGTTTGGTGTAAACCTAGCACGCGTTAAGGGCACGGGTCGCAAGAACCGTGTACTTAAAGAAGATGTACAAAACTACGTGAAAGAGTTAGTGAAGCAAGTTGAATCAGGTCAGCTATCTAAAGGTGGCAACACTGGCGGTGGTGAGCTAAATCTAATTCCTTGGCCAAAAGTAGACTTCAGCAAGTTTGGTGAAGTTGAAGAGAAGAAGCTTTCTCGCATTCAAAAGCTTTCTGGTGCAAACCTTCATCGTAACTGGGTACAAATCCCACATGTTACGCAATTTGATGAAGCTGACATCACAACGCTAGAAGCATTCCGTAAAGAGCAGAATGTAATGGCCGAGAAGAAGAAAATGGGCGTGAAGATCACACCACTAGTATTCGTAATGAAAGCAGCGGCTAAAGCACTAGAAGAGTTCCCAACGTTTAACTCATCACTGTCTGAAGATGGCGAAAGCTTAATCCTTAAGAAGTATGTAAACATTGGTATCGCAGTAGATACACCAAATGGTCTAGTTGTTCCTGTTGTTCGTGACGTGAACAAGAAAGGCATCATTGAGTTATCTCGTGAGTTGATGGAAATCTCTAAGAAAGCACGTGAAGGTAAACTAACTGCATCTGATATGCAGGGCGGTTGTTTCACTATTTCTAGCCTAGGTGGTATCGGTGGTACTGCGTTTACACCAATCGTAAACGCGCCAGAAGTTGCTATCTTAGGTGTGTCAAAGTCAGACATGAAGCCGAAGTGGAATGGTAAAGAGTTTGAGCCGCGCCTAATGGTGCCGCTAAGCTGTTCATACGACCACCGTGTAATTGACGGTGCGTTAGCAGCACGCTTTACTGCAACACTTGCAGCTTACCTAAGCGACATTCGTCAGCTGGTAATGTAAAACTCAAAAACCCCACTGATTTTCAGTGGGATTTTGTTTGTATCCTCTGATACAATCGACGCACACTTTTTTAGTCTGCCCCTTGTTCCTCCTGACAAATGGATGACATGGCAGTGAGTATAACGAGTAGGGCAACGCCAATTTGGCATAACCCGTTCGCAAAATATTAAGGTTAAAACATGAGCAACGAGATCAAAACTCAAGTTGTTATACTAGGCGGTGGTCCTGGTGGTTACTCTGCAGCTTTCCGTGCTGCTGATTTAGGTTTAGACGTTACACTTATTGAATCACGTAACACTCTAGGTGGTGTTTGCTTGAACGTAGGTTGTATCCCTTCAAAAGCATTACTTCACGTTGCTAAAGTAATCGACGACGCGAGCGAAATGGCATCTCATGGTGTTACTTTCGGTGCTCCACAAATCGACCTAGACAAAATCCGTTCTTGGAAAGAGTCTGTAATCGGTCAATTAACTGGTGGCTTAGACGGCATGGCGAAGATGCGTAAAGTTAACGTTGTTAACGGTTACGGCAAATTCACAGGTGCTAACACTATCGCTGTTGAAGGCGAAAACGGTACTACAACGGTTACTTTCGACAATGCAATCATTGCAGCGGGTTCTCAGCCTGTAAACCTACCTTTCATCCCAGAAGATGAGCGTGTAATCGATTCAACAGGTGCACTTGAACTTAAAGACGTACCTGAGAAGCTACTTGTATTAGGTGGTGGTATCATCGGTCTTGAGATGGGTACTGTTTACCGTGCGCTAGGTTCACAAATCGACGTTGTTGAATTTGCTGATCAACTAGTACCAGCAGCTGATAAAGACATCATCAAAATTTACCAAAAATACGTTAAGAACAAGTTCAACGTAATGCTTTCTACGAAAGTAGTGGCTGTTGAAGCGAAAGAAGACGGTCTATACGTATCATTCGAAGGCAAGAACGCTCCAGCTGAGCCAGTACGTTACGACAAAGTACTTGTTGCTGTAGGTCGTACACCTAACGGTAAACTACTTGACGCTGAAAAAGCGGGTGTAGCTGTTGACGAGCGTGGCTTCATCAACACTGACAAGCAAATGAAGACAAACGTAAACCACATCTTCGCGATTGGTGACATCGTTGGTCAACCAATGCTTGCGCACAAAGCAGTTCACGAAGCACACGTTGCAGCTGAAGTTATCTCTGGTCAGAAGCATTACTTCGATCCTAAGTGTATTCCTTCAATCGCATACACAGATCCAGAAATCGCTTGGGTTGGTGTAACTGAGAAAGAAGCAAAAGAGCAAGGCCTTAACATTGAAACTGCGGTATTCCCGTGGGCAGCATCTGGCCGTGCAATCGCTTCAGCACGTACTGAAGGTTCAACTAAGCTTATCTTCGATAAAGACTCAGGTCGCGTTATCGGTGGTGCAATGGTTGGTATCAATGCAGGTGAAATGCTTGGTGAGATCGGCCTAGCGGTAGAAATGGGTGCAGACGGTGAAGACCTAGCGCTTACTATCCACGCTCACCCAACTCTGAACGAGTCAATCGGTCTAGCAGCTGAAATCTTTGAAGGTTCAATCACTGACCTACCAAACAAAAAAGCAGTTAAAAAGAAGAAGTAATTCTTTGATTTAAAGCTTTTAAAAAAAACCCGCTTCGGCGGGTTTTTTGTTATCAGCTACATTAAAGTGTCACCTTTACATATTCTCCAGGTGCATCATAAATCCCTGGCTTTTCGTCAGTATGCGTTGCTCTGGCGTTTACTTTTGTGTCATTTAGGTTATTGAGCCACTGATGCCAGTGAGGCCACCAAGAACCTGTTTGATGCTGCGCTTTATCAAACCAATCTTGTGCTTCTCCTTTGGCTTCTGGGCCAAAGAAATAACCATATTTATTTGCCTCAGGCGCATTAATTACACCGGCAATGTGGCCACTCTCACCCAGCACAAAAGTCACTGGGCTAGCGGTATTTTGCACACCTTTAAATGTGGCTTGCCAAAGCGCAATATGATCATCACGCGTTGAGAGCATATAAATTGGTGTTTTTACCTTGCTCAAATCAATTTTAGTACCACGAATACTGATTGCTTTTGGTTCTACCAGCTTGTTTTCTAAATAGAGGTTACGCAGCATAAAGTTATGGCATGCTGCGGTAAGGTTAGTGCTGTCACCATTCCAGTAAAGCAAGTCCATATTCATAGGTGCTTTACCTTTGAGGTAATTATTCACGTAATAATTCCAGTATAGGCTGTTTTCTCTGAGCATACTGAATGCGGTGCCGAGTGAGTGACCATGCATGACACCATTTTCAGTATTATACGCCTCAAGTGCAGCAATTGTTGGCTCATTGATAAAGACACCAATCTCTCCAGGTTGTGCAAAATCGAGCAATGTGGTTAATAAGGTCGCACTTTTGATGCGCTGTTTCATTCGCTTCGCTGTGAAATAAGCCAATGTTGTGGTCAGTAAAGTACCACCAATACAATAGCCCATAGCATTGACATAGCTTGTGCCTATATGTTTCTCGATGGCATCAAGGGCAGCTATCACGCCATCGACCACATAATCTTCAAAGCTGATGTGTGCCATACTCGGATCAGGGTTTTTCCACGACATCATAAATACGGTGTGGCCTTGATCGACAGCCCATTTCACCATTGAGTTTTGCTGTTGCAAATCTAAGATATAGTACTTGTTTACATAAGGTGGAATGATTAATAGCGGTGTCTCGAGTACTTGCTCTGTGGTTGCACTGTATTGGATTAATTCAAATAAATGGTTTTGATACACCACACGACCCGGTGTCGTCGCTAAGTCTTCACCGAGTTTATAAGCTTGCTCTTCAGTCATGCTAATACGCAGCATGTCTTGGCTTTTGTCTAAGTCTTTTTTAAGCAGTTCAAAGCCTTTTACTAGGTTTTCACCTTTTGATTCTAGGGTGAGTTTGAGTAGTTCAGGGTTGGTGCTGATAAAGTTACTGGGCGCAAGCGAGTTAATGGTTTGTCTGGCAAAAAACTCAAGGCGTTCTTTTTGTTTTTCGTCTAGCCCTTGAGTATCACGAATGTTTTGTAACAGTGACTCACCAAATAATAAGTAACTTTGTTTAATGTAGTTAAACCATGGGTTTTGCTGCCATTGCTCGTCTTTAAAACGGCGGTCGCCACGTTCTTCACTGATGACAGGCGCAACGTTTTCGTCACCGGCTTGCATCGCATTTTGCATTATCTGCAATTGCTGTTGCCACCAGTTCGTTTGATTCTTTATTAATGTCTCAGGCTGCTGGCTTAGCGCTTGCAACCAGGTAGTAAAGTCTTTGCTGTTTTGTTCGTTTAAAGCTTGTTGAACAGGGCTTTGTTGGCTCAGGCTTTGGGTAAAGGAGTTAAAAATTTCTTGGTTTTGTTGCCACCAAGATTGCATCGTAGCATTTAAGGCGTCGTTATCCATCTTCATCATGATTGTCCTAATGACACAACTAGACGCTGCTTGGGTGTCGCAGCATGAAGGCAAGAAGAGCAGGTAGCGGCAGAAATACCGCTACCTAAATAAGTCTTAAGCTTGAGCAGTTTGCATTTGCTCTTTAGTTAGAGTTTCAAGGTTGTCTTTAAACTCTTGACCTAGTTTAGTTAGCTTTTGACCATCTTCGATCATTTGCTGGCTTAGTTGCGTCATTGCTGAAACTTGGCTTAAGTTAAAATCGATTGCAGATTTTACATCTTGTACTTCAGTCGCAGCTTTTAATTGCGATACAGAAGCATTTGAGATGTTTTGTACTGCATCAATTTGAATGCTTGCTAGCTGCTCAATGTTCTTTGCAACTAGTTGGTTGAACTTAATAGCTGGGCCGAAAAACTTTTGGTTTTGTTCAGTTAGTGTGTTTAGTAAATCAGTGTACATAACGTTTTCCTTTTGAGTCGTTGAGATTGTGCAAAAAATGGGTTGAGCGTTAACTGCTTACTCAACTAACTTAATTCATGTATAAACCGCCGTTTAAAGCGAGTGTTTCACCTGTGATATAAGCCGCATCGTCAGATGCTAAAAAGCGCACTGCTTTGGCGACTTCTTCTGGGGTCGCTAAACGCTGCATAGGTACTTGGCCGCGAATGTTATCTAGTACCTCAGGTTTCATTGCTGCAACCATTGGGGTTTCTGTATAACCGGGAGCAACTACATTTACTGTGACACCCGCGCGTGCCCCTTCATAAGCTAGAGATTTAGAAAAGCCGATCATGCCCGCTTTTGCTGCGGCATAGTTTGCTTGTCCAAATTGTCCTTTTTGGCCGTTTACACTTGAGATGTTGATGATACGACCTTGCTTTTGCGCACACATATGTGCAAACAAGGGTTGGGTCATGTTGAAAAGAGAGTTTAAGTTGGTATCAATGACTTCGCGCCATTGTTCAATCGACATTTTCTTGAACGTGGTATCTCGAGTGATACCTGCGTTGTTAACTAACACATCAATGTGTTGATGCTCTTCGATAAGGTCGTCTAGGGCAAGTTTACAAGCTTGTGTATCTGTAACATCTAAAAACGCCGCTTGGACATGTTTTGGATTGATGTTTGTATCGTTTAGCCATTTGTCAAAGTCCGCTTGAGTACGGCGTTGACTTGCAACAGCGATAACGAAGAATTGGTTTTCTACAAGAGATTGAACGATGGCAGTACCAATGCCACCAAAGGCGCCAGTTACAATGGCAGTTTTTTGTATATCCATGATGATTTCCCTACATCTTTTATGACAATTTAACTGCATTTGTCATGTTTGTTTATGGCAACAAACACTAGTGAATTCACTTGAGTGATCGTTAAGTGACTTCATTATTTGCGAAAAAAGTGACAGTTTTTTAACCAAACCATGACCTTTTTAAGAACTCACTCTTGCGGCTTACTTTAAGCGTAAACCCCATAGCGCGGTTTATCATATAGTCTATCGTTATGATCAAAATTTGCACAATTTATAACTTGATCTAAATCTAGTTTTCTTTACTAAACTTAAAGTAAGGAAAAATTAAGGTCAGTCTATGCGCGTTAAGTCTTCATTACTCATTTTTAAAGTTGCTTCGAGCACATGTGTGTTTTTAATCATGCTTGCAAGTTGGTTAATGTATTCACACATAGATCATACTCAGCAAGTTGAACTGCAGTTAAATCGTCTGAAGTTAGCCGCAGCTCGGTTAGTTGGCGTAAAAAATGACTACATACAAGAAAGGCAGCCAGAATTTATTGAGTCTTTCGATATGCATTATTTTCAGTTCGAAAAAGAATACGGTGAGCTTGCTCAACTTCTTTTAGATGAGCCAAGAGTCATGCTGCAACTTTCCGCAATAGAATCTAATACCGCACAACTAAGGCAAACTTTAAAGCGTTTTGAGCAGTTCCAAATCAAGTTAGGTCATGAGGCTGATGAGGGCGTATATGGCTTGTTTAGACGTCACGCTCATCAGTTACAAAGTTATGTGCAAACAGCTGAACAACCCATGTTAGAGCTTAAGGTACTTGAATTACGACGTGCCGAGAAAGACTTTTTACTGCGACACGATCATGCCTATATTGAACGTCATACTGGAATTTACGATACGTTATATCAAAAGCTGCAATCCGAAAACCCTCAAGCGGCACTGCTTCTTAAAGCTTATCGACAAGGCTTTTTATCTTACAGTGCAGTGCTCACAGAAATTGGTTTGAACTCTAAGCAGGGGTTGAGAAAGCTACTTGATGAGCAAAAAAATGCGCTAACAACCAAAATATTGGGATTGAGTAATACTATTATTTTACAGGACCATGATACCAAGCAGGCTTGGGTTTTAAGCTTACTAAGTATGATAATTTTGATTTGCTCTGTGTGCTTTGTTCTATTGATGATCTTGCATGCAAGAGTCTCGAAAAAGATCAATGTGATCAATGATGTCTTAGACAAGGTTGTTGAACATGAAAACTTTAAACTCAGGACTAATCTCAATAATACCGATGAGTTAGGTCAAATAGGCACACATGTCGATAAATTACTAGAATACCTTGATGGTCTACTAGTGCGTTTGTCTTCGGCGCAAAAACGTTTATTAGAAGATGCTGAAGTGGCGAGTTTTAGTAATGTTATTCATCGTTTTACTCAAGAGCTCAATACGCCACTTGGAGAAGTAAAAAGTGGCAAGGGTGATATGGCTGAGTTAATAGCCATCATGAAAAGTAACCTAAGAGATGGGCTAGATGAAAACGCCTCTATTACTGAGATGATAAGTCATCTAGAAAGTACGCTAGATATTATTGAAAGTAACCTCACTGTTAGTGAGCAGCTTATTGAAGAGTTTAAACTTATTTCTTCTAATCAGCACTTTGATGATTTGAACTACTTTAATTTACTTGATCAAGTAGAGCAGGCTTTTCGAATTA
Source organism: Pseudoalteromonas sp. NFXS53 (assembly GCF_056629255.1). Classification (NCBI taxonomy): domain Bacteria; kingdom Pseudomonadati; phylum Pseudomonadota; class Gammaproteobacteria; order Alteromonadales; family Pseudoalteromonadaceae; genus Pseudoalteromonas; species Pseudoalteromonas sp. NFXS53. Next base: position 89,446 of record NZ_JBWVBR010000004.1, read on the forward strand.
ATGACGGTTTATTACCTGCCGATAATTATGATATCACCTTTGATATTTCAGAAGGGTTGTTTATTAATAGCTACCCCTCAGCAATCAATCAGATCATTAACCTGTGCATTCATAACAGTATTAAACATGGCAAAATAGCTAATCAGAAACTCCATATTGTGGTGTCGGCAATGGTTGTAAATGACTTTGTGCATATCTATTTTAAAGATGATGGCATGGGCATAGACAAAGAAATTTTACCAGTGATCTTCGAGCCGTTTATTACTTCAAAACGTCATAGTGGTGGCACTGGTCTAGGTATGAGCATCATACATAATTTGGTCACGCAAAAGCTGAAAGGGGAAGTGAAAATGCAAAGCCCTGCGCATGGTGGTGCTTGCCTTCATATTATTTTGTCAGAGACTGAATTTTCACAAAAACAATTATCTGACGTAAGCTCAGAGGAAATGGATTAGTGCTTAAATGAGTTATATCTACCCTCAAAATAACTCACTTAATTAAGAGGATTGGTATAAATTCATCCCTTAAAAAAATTTATAAAAACAAAAAAGCCATGATGAGAATCATGGCTTTTTATGTCACTTTAGCGGTTAAGCTTTTTTACTCGCAACCCACTCGTCAACGAACTTTTCTAGTACGTTAAGCGGTACTGGGCCATTTTTCAGTACCACATCGTGGAACTGACGAATATCAAACTTGTCACCAAGCTCTTTCTTAGCATCTTCACGTAGTTCTAAGATCTTAAGCATACCGACTTTATAAGCGGTTGCTTGAGAAGGCATTACGATGTGACGCTCAACCATTTTAACACCGTCAGACTTAGCGTTAGGAGTGTTATTCACGTAGTAATCGATACCTTCTTGACGAGTCCACTTCATAGCGTGAATACCTGTATCTACCACTAGACGACATGCACGCCACAGCTCCATCGCTAGACGACCAAAATCTGAATATGGGTCTTCATATAGGCCCATTTCTTTTGGTACTAGCTCAGAGTATAAACCCCAACCTTCGATATAAGCTGTGTAACCACCGAATTTACGGAATTTAGGGACACCTTCAAGCTCTTGCGCGATAGCAATTTGCATGTGGTGACCTGGGATACCTTCGTGGTAAGCAAGTGCTTCCATTTGGTAAGTAGGCATTGCTTCCATGTCATACAGGTTTGCATAGTAAATGCCAGGGCGAGAACCATCTGGCGCAGGCTGCTGGTAGAAAGCTTTACCAGCCGCTTTTTCACGGAACGCTTCAACACGTTTAACGATCATGTCTGCTTTTGGCTTAACAATGAATAACTCATCAAGGCGAGACTTCATGTTGTCGATCATCGCAGTTGCATCTTTAAGATACTTCTCTTTACCTTCATCAGTATTAGGTAAGTAGAACTGCTTGTCAGTTTTCATGAATTCCATGAATGCTTTTAAGTCGCCTTTAAAGCCAACCTTGTCTTTGATTTCACGCATTTCATCATGAATACGTGCTACTTCAGCAAGACCAATTTCGTGGATCTCTTTCGCTGTTAAATCTGTGGTTGTTGTGCGAGCTAGGGCATTGTTAAAGAATGCCTCACCTTCAGGGAACTTCCAAGCACCATCACGGGTATCTGCTTTTTTCTCAAGCTTAGCTAGGTAGTTAATTAGCTTGTTGTAAGATGGCTTGATAGCGGTTTTAAGTGCTTCTGTCGCTTCATTGATAAGCGCTGCTTTTTCTGAATCAGCAATCTCTAGCTTGTTCACTTTGCGCTTAAAGTCAGCAAGTAATGTAGAGTCTTCACCTTTTTCAAAAGGTGCACCCTTAATGATATTCTTGCTTGAATCAATTACATGAGGGAATACAAACTTAGGTGCAATAATGCCCTTTTGTGCACGGATCTCTAAAGAGTCAATAAGTTGATCGAATACTTTGGTGACGCCATTTAAACGAGAGATGTATGCTTTTGCATCTTCTACGCTAGTGATTTGGTGTTGGTTAATTAAAAATGCAGGCACCATTGAGTGCGTACCAAACATTTGGTTAACCGGATAGTTATGGTAGCGCCATTTGAAATCAGCAATGCCATTTTCTAAGCTTTGTTGCATTAGGTCATAGCTAACCTGAGTATTAGCATCAAGTTTGCTGCGGTCAATTGCAGTTAAACGAGCAAGATTCTTTTTCGTGATTTCAAGATCTTCAAGTGCGCGAGCTTCACTGTCATCATCCCATTTATCATAGTCTTTTTTGATGCCCATGTAAGTTTGGTATACCGGGCTGCGCATGACGCCATCCATGAAGATTTCTTCGAAAAGCGCATTGGCTTTTTCTACTTCACTTTGAACAACTTGAACTTGGGGTGCAGGAGCAGGTTTTTCAGCAGTTTGCTGACAACCAGCCAAAAATGCTGCGCTGATTGCTGCAGCAATAATGGTGAGTTTACGCATTGTTATCTACCTTTGAGTTTTTTTGTACGCTATGGATTATCCGAGCGCGTTTTTATTTTTATAAAAACAGCGATGCTGTTTAAACAAATAATTCTAGCAGGTCATTTAAAAAACGGTGGCCTTTATTTGTAACCAACCATGAATGGCCTAAATCTTCTATTAATCCTTTATCAAGAGCAGTGTTAATTGCAGCTTCAATTTTGCTTATCGCTAAGCCAGAATAATCAATAAACTGACTTTTATTGCATGGCTCTCGCAGTCTAAATTGGTTCATAAAGAACTCAAATGGGCGGTCTTCATTTTCAACTTGCCAGCTCTCATATAAATATGGCTTGCTAAGATCCATATAACCACGAGGGTGTTTCACTTTTACAGTTCGTAAAATGCCACCTTGTTCAGGCTGAGTTATCTTACCGTGGGCGCCACAACCTATACCGAGATAATCACCGAAGCGCCAATAATTTAAATTGTGTTTACATTGATAACCTGGTTTAGCGTAGCCTGAGATTTCATAGTGCTCGTAGCCAGCTTCAGCCAGTAATTTTTGACCTTGTTCTTGGATATCCCACAATGTTTCATCTTCAGGTAGAACAGGTGGTTTTGAGGCAAACTGAGTATTAGGTTCGATGGTCAGTTGATACCAAGATAAGTGAGGCGGGCTGAGTGCAATGACTTTTTGTAAATCGCTTAACGCATCTTCGACACTTTGACCCGGAAGCCCATGCATTAAATCCATGTTAAAAGAATTTAAACCTGCAGCTTGCGCTTCTTTTGCTGCGTTTATGGCTTCATTTTCACCATGAATACGACCTAGAGATTTTAACTTGTCGGCTTGTAAGCTTTGCACTCCAATTGAGATACGGTTAATACCCGCTTCAACATAATGCTTAAACTTATCTTTCTCTACTGTGCCCGGGTTCGCTTCTAGGGTAACTTCAATATCATCTTCAAAGGGAATAAGCTTTTCTATTTCGGCTAACAGCCATTGATAAGCCTTACCCGATAACAAACTTGGCGTGCCACCACCGACAAAAATACTGTGTAATTTACGACCTTGCACTAAGTGCAAATCAGCCTGCAAGTCGTGGAGTAAGTGTTGAATATATTCTTGTTCAGGAATTTCACCCTTTTGACCGTGGCTATTAAAGTCGCAGTAAGGGCATTTTTGCACGCACCAAGGTACGTGCACATATAAGCTTAGAGGAGGAAGTTGCACAATTAGCCTTTTAATTTAGCAACGAGTTGCTGCAGTGCCTGACCACGATGGCTCAGGGCATTTTTTTGCTCCTTCGTTAATTGTGCAGACGTGCATCCTTCGCTTGCTACATAAAACACCGGATCATAACCAAAGCCTTCACGGCCTTGTTGATCTTCTGTGATGGCCCCTTCCCAGCTTGCTTGGCAAACGAGTGGCGTCGGGTCATCAGCGTGACGCATATAAACTAACACACACCAAAAACGCGCAGAACGCACAGTTTCACCTTGCATCTCAACCAGTAACTTGTCGATGTTGTCTTGGTCATTTGCGTTTTCACCGGCGAAGCGTGCAGAGTACACACCTGGTGCGCCGTTTAAAGCATCGACCTCAAGACCTGAGTCATCTGCGATTGCAGGCAGGCCGGTAATTTTAGCTGCATGGCGCGCTTTAATAATGGCATTTTCGATAAAGTTAGTGCCTGTTTCTGGCACGTCAGGTACATCAAACTGGCTTTGTGGTAATACTTCAATGTTTAACTCATTAAGCATTGCGCCCAGCTCTTTCACTTTACCTTGGTTGCCAGTGGCAAGAACGATTTGTTGACTCATCAGTTAATTAGTCCACGTAGAATTTTTGTTGAAAGTTTAAAACTTGGAAGTTGTTGCCTTGATTAATGTTGATTTTAAAGCGGTAAACCTCTTCATTGCGAAAATCAACTTGGGCAAGGTAATAAATGGCGTCGCCATCAACCACTTCTTTGAATTCCAGTACTTGTTTAGTACCTAGGAGATTTTTTGCTTCACCTGTGAGTTTGGCTTTTTGAGCAGGCGTGCCCTTTTTATTGGCAAGCACTGAGATATTAATCACGCCTTTATAGTTACTACGCTCAAGCCCATAGGCTTTGGCGATACTAGGTTGAATAAACGTTGAAGGGAAAGCTATGTAGTGCACTTGCCATGGGCCGAGTTCTTTATATTGTCCACCTTGTACAGAATTAGCAGAGGCAATAAAGCCACTTAAAGCTAGGATGCAAGCAATCAAAATTCGCATAAATACTCCTAATTAACCTAGCAAGTCCATGATTAATAATTGCACGAACTGCAGGCCAATAATTAATACCAAAATAGATAAATCTAAACCGCCAAGAGGTGGGATAACTTTACGAATTGGGCGTAGCATTGGCTCAGTAAGTTGGTCAAATACCGCGGCAATCGGGTTATAGCCTTGAGCTACCCAGCTCATGATTGCACGAATAATTAATATCCAAAATACCAGCGTAAAGGCTTCTTTTAATACAGTGATAACACCATTGATTGCGGCGCCTACAGGCTCCCAACCACCGTAAAACATCACCATGAGCAAAGATACTTTGGCAAAACCAACTAAGAAAGCAAGCACCAAAGAGGCGAGGTCTAAGCCACCTACACCAGGAATGATTTTGCGCAGTGGATTAACCGCAAAAGAAGTGGCTTTAACAACAGTTTGACTGAGAGGATTGTAAAAGTCAGCGCGAACTAACTGTAGCCAAAAACGCAGTAACACGACCATTAAAAATAGGTCGAATACGATACCAATTAAAAATTGCATAGCAGTCATGGCTGCCTCCTAGATCTGTTGTTCCATTTCTTCAGCGCGAGCGATACAGGCGTCCATAGCGTCGGCAACGGTAGTTTGTAAGTTTTGTGATTTTAAGTATTCAACAGCCGCGTGTGTTGTTCCACCTTTTGATGTCACATTGGCGCGCAGTTGTTCGAGTGAAATGTCATCATTGGCAAACGCCATTTCAGCCGCGCCTAATGCAGTTTGCTGCACTAGTAGTCGAGCTTGTTCATGGCTAAAGCCAAGGTTTACGGCTTTTTCAGCAATAGATTGCATAAATAGGAAGAAATACGCAGGCGATGAGCCTGTTACAGCAATGATGTCATTTATCTGTGACTCTTGCTCTAACCATAGTGCTATGCCTGTTGCGTTGAACATATCAGTGACAATGGCTTTTTCTTCATCGCTAATTGCATCGCTGAATAAGCCACTGACGCCTTTACCTAATAAGCTCGGTGTATTTGGCATACAGCGTACGAGTTTTGCATCAAACCCCAGCATTTCACGTAAGCGCTTAACCGTAATGCCCGCAGCAACTGAGATGAATAGTTTGCTACTCATGTCTATGCCTGCGTCTTGGAATGTTTGGCAAAGTTCTGCCATCATCTGTGGTTTAACAGAGAGTACGATAATATCGGCTTGCTTTACTGTCGAAAGGTTATCTGATGTGGCGTTCACACCTAAGTCAGTTTCAACTTTTGCTAGTTTTTCTGGATTGCGGTTAGTAGCAATAATGCTGTTTGCATCGAAGCCACTTTTTACCATACCACCGATGATGGCATAGCTCATGTTACCTGTTCCGATAAACGCGATGGTTTTATTTGACATAGTTTGTGCTTACCTTATTGTCTTTTTCCAAAAATATCGGTGCCAATACGCACCATGTTTGCCCCAGCAATGATGGCAGGCTCTAAGTCCTGACTCATACCCATAGATAGGGTATCTACTTGAGGATATTGGTGCTTTAGTTTATCAAAGCAAGCCCGCATTTGCTGAAAATATTGTAATTGTTTCTGCTCATCATCGGTTTTTTCGGTGATGGTCATTAAACCACGCAGGTTTAATTGACGTGCATCAGCAATAAATGTGGCCAATTCATCTAGCTCTGAAAGCTGACAACCCGACTTATTTTCGTCTTCACTGATATTTACTTGGATCAGGATGTTCAATGGCATCAGGTTATTTGGTCGTTGCTCGTTTAAGCGTTTTGCAATTTTTAAACGGTCAACACTTTGCACCCAACTAAAGTGCTCCGCAATATGGCGAGATTTATTTGATTGGATCGGGCCAATAAAGTGCCATTCAATGTCTTTTTTATCTTTTAAGTGTTGAATCTTATCAACGGCTTCTTGTACGTAAGACTCGCCAAATTGACGTTGCCCTGCGTCATAGGCCTCTTCAATGAAGTTAATTGGTTTGGTTTTAGACACGGCAAGTAATTGCACTGTATCGGAAAATGGACTGTTTTGTTCTGCTTTTATCACGCGATCGTAGGCGCAGCTCAGACGTTCTGCTATTGTAACCATATTATATTTCAGCTCGTTTTGGAGTCATACATGGATATTACTGAATTATTGGCCTTTAGTGTTCAACATAAAGCCTCGGATTTACATTTATCATCGGGGGTTTCGCCGATGATCCGGGTTGACGGCGATGTGCGTCGTGTAAATATTCCCGCGTTAGAATCGAAAGACGTAAATAGCCTTGTTTACGATATTATGAATGATAATCAGCGAAAGGACTATGAGCAAAATTTAGAGGTAGACTTTTCGTTCGAAGTGCCTAATTTAGCGCGTTTTCGTGTAAATGCATTCAATACGAGCCGTGGCCCAGCGGCTGTGTTCCGTACTATTCCGTCAACAGTGCTTTCACTTGAAGAGTTAGGTGCACCAGATATTTTTAAGGATATCTCGGATAAACCGCGAGGCTTGGTACTGGTTACCGGTCCTACCGGTTCTGGTAAATCAACCACCTTAGCCGCTATGGTTGATTACATAAATAATAATAAACACCACCATATCTTGACCATCGAAGATCCTATTGAATTTGTCCACCAAAATAAATTAAGCCTAATTAACCAACGTGAAGTGCATAGAGATACACACAGCTTTAAAGCGGCACTTCGTTCAGCGTTGCGTGAAGATCCTGATGTTATCCTAGTGGGTGAATTACGAGATTTAGAAACTATTCGTCTCGCTATGACCGCAGCTGAAACAGGTCATTTAGTGTTTGGTACTTTGCACACCACATCGGCACCAAAAACCATTGACCGTATTATTGATGTTTTCCCAGGTGAAGAAAAAGATATGGTGCGTTCAATGCTGTCAGAATCACTACAAGCGGTTATTTCACAAACACTAGTCAAAAAGGTAGGGGGAGGCCGTGTGGCTGCACACGAAATTATGCTTGGCATTCCTGCAATCCGTAACCTAATTCGTGAAGATAAAATTGCGCAAATGTACTCGGCTATTCAAACCGGTGCTATGCATGGCATGCAAACTATGGATCAATGTTTGAAGAACTTGGTTAACCGCGGCCTTATCACAGCGCAAGATGCACAAACAAAAGCGCATGATAAAGCGCAATTTGGTCCAAATATGTAAGGAGAGGCCGTCATGTTATTGAATCAATTCTTACAAGCCATGGTAGACCGACAAGCATCAGATTTATTTGTTTCTGCGGGTCTAGCTGTGAGTGCCAAAATTGATGGTGAATTAACGCCTTTAAGTGAGGAACGTTTAACACCCGAAGCCTCTCTTGAGCTTGTTGAGTCAGCAATGAATGACAGGCAAAAAGAAGAATTTTATCGCGAAAAAGAATGTAATTTCGCGATTGCTACCGATGAAGGGCGTTTCCGTGTTTCTGCATTTTGGCAAAGAGATTGTGCGGGTATGGTACTGCGTCGCATTGTGACGCAAATTCCTGATGTGAATGATTTGGGCTTACCTTCTGTTTTGACAGATGTGATCATGTCAAAGCGTGGTCTGGTGTTATTTGTCGGTGGTACAGGCACAGGTAAGTCAACATCACTAGCTGCACTGCTAGGTTATCGCAACCGTAATCAGCGTGGTCATATTCTAACAATTGAAGATCCAATTGAATTTGTGCATGAGCACAAAAAGAGCATTATCACGCAGCGTGAAGTAGGCATTGATACCGAGAGTTTTGAAGCGGCGTTAAAGAGCTCGTTGCGACAAGCGCCTGATGTCATTTTAATTGGTGAAATTCGCTCTCAAGAAACCATGGAATACGCGCTCAGCTTTGCTGAAACTGGTCATTTATGTGTTGCAACACTGCACGCAAATAACGCTAACCAAGCGATAGACCGTATTATGCATCTGGTTCCGAAAGAGAAACATGATAAACTCAAGTATGACCTAGCATTGAACTTACGTGCAATTGTTGCTCAGCAACTCGTACCTTCAGCGAAAGGCGAGGGGCGCGAAGCGGCCATCGAGATTTTACTTAACTCGCCAATGGTTGCTGAGCTTGTCAAAAAGGGTGACATAGGTTCAATTAAAGAAACCATGGCGAAGTCAAAAGAGATGGGGATGCAGACCTTTGATCAGGCATTGTTTGAGCTCTATAAACAACGTCGTATTAATTATGCTGACGCGCTTCACTACGCAGACTCGCCAAATGATCTACGCTTAATGATAAAGCTGCAGAATAATGAACAGCAAGGCGCAGGTTTCCTACAAGGTGTGACTGTTGATGGGTTGGACTCAAAATAATAAGTATTTAAGAAGTTTATATTTTGTACTGCCTATGTTGACTGTGTTTTTTAGTCACACAGTCAACGCATTAGGTATAAACAAAATACAAATATACGTTAGAGATGATGTGTATATCGATTACAAACGCTTCCTAAACGGCCGTAACGTCTCAGAGATCACTGACTTTTCTGGTGAGTATATTCGTCGAGATGTTGTTGATATGATTTTAGCGCAACAAGCACTTGCGTTAGGTGGCTTTTCAAAAGAGTTCGAATATCAAACTGGAAACGTCAACTTTAGAAATACCAAACTGCTAGAGCAAGGAAAACTGTTACTTAGCATGGACAGTTATTGGTTAGAAGATGCCAAAGCAATGTCTGATTCTGTGTATGTCAGTAAAGCGCTCATCAAACGAGGTGAGTACTATGCGGGTGTATTCTATTCACCAAATAATAAAAAAATGCAGCAGCTTCAGAGTTATCAGCAACTGATAAACTACACCTCAGTCAGCACACCACGCTGGCGTACCGACTGGGAAACCTTACATAACCTGCCATTAGATAAGCTATTTGTTGAACATGAGTGGGTTTCACAAGCGCGTATGGTAAGCATGATGTGGGCTGACTTTATGTTAATGCCACTGATGCCGAGTCTTAAAAATGAATTTAATTTAGAAGGTATAAAGTTAGTTGCTCACCCAAGTTTAGTGATGCTTTTGGACGGTAGTCGACATTTGGTTGTATCGAAAGCGCACCCATACGGTAAAGAAGCTTTTAAAGCGTTGCAAAAAGGGTTAAAGGTATTAAGGGAGCGCGGCATGATCATAAAAGCCTACACGCAAGCAGGCTTTATTCCTGATCTGTCAAAATATGAGGTTTTAAATCAGTTATCAACTAGGTAAGAATTAGTCCCAAAGCGATTCAAAAAAACTTTCTAAAATGATAACCGCAGACATACCGTCTACGTTACTCTTGCCTAAATTACGATAGCCACCTTGCTCGAACAAACGCGCTTTTGCGTCAGTGGTGGTCAGTCGTTCATCTTGGGTTTCAACTTGAAGTTTAAAGTTATTGTGAAGGCGATTGGCAAATTTCTTTGCTTGGAATGTGACTTGTTGATTCGTACCATCCATATTCAAAGGAAGGCCAACCACTAATAAATCAGGCTTCCAGTCGTTGATGTGTGTAGCAATGTCATCCCAATTAGGAATGCCATCTCGCGCTTTCACTGCACCAACACTATTGGCTGTGCCGGTGATCTCTTGACCAACAGCAATACCAATGCTTTTAGTACCAAAATCAAAGCCCATGACCGTTCGTTGGCCAATGGGCGTTTTTTCTTTATTATTTGTCATTAACTATATTCTTTATTAGGCGTGGCCTGCGATAGTTGCAAGTTTAGAGATATCGAAACCAAGCATTTCTACAGCTTTTTGCCAGCGTAGCTCTACAGGCGTGTTAAAAATGATTGCAGGGTCAGCTTTGATTACTAACCAGCTGTTTTCGGAAAGCTCACGTTCTAGTTGGCCTTGTTCCCAACCTGCATAGCCAAGAGTAATAATAAATTCACCGGGGCTGTCATCATAAGTCAGACTTGCGAGTACATCTTTAGATGTGGTGATCATTATCTCTGAGCTCAGCTCCTGACTCGATGAGTAGCCCAATTTTGGCGTATGAAGCACAAACCCTCTGTCAGTGTTTACAGGACCACCGGCAAAGACATGGCGTTTAGCCGCTTCACTCATCTTGTTATTCTCGATATCAATTTTATCGAGTAGTTCACCTACGGTGACATTGACGGGGTGGTTAATCACCAGCCCCATCGCACCTTCTTCATTATGCTCACAAATATACGTCACACTTTGTTTGAAATAGGGATCTTGCAAACTCGGCATTGCGATTAAGAAATGATTTTCTAATGATGATTGCATATTGATGGCCTTATGTCAGAAGATGGGGCGCATATTGCCCCATTTAGTTTATTTATTATGGGCTAGTTTTTCTTCGATCGCCTCATAGAGTTTATCCATAATTGAAATATCAAACGCCGCTTCTATTTCTTTTACACAGGTTGGCGCTGTGACATTGATTTCGGTTAGCTTGTTACCAATGATGTCTAAGCCAACAAAAATGAGCCCTTTTTCTTTTAGGGTTGGGGCAACAGCTTGCGCGACTTTTAAATCATCCTCATTGATTGGACGGGCTTCACCACGACCTCCTGCGGCGAGGTTACCTCGGGTTTCACCACCTTGAGGAATTCGCGCTAAGCAGTATGGGATGACTTCACCATTCACAACCAAAACACGTTTATCGCCTTGCTTAATTTCTGGAATGTACTGTTGTGCCATAGCAAATCGACTACCATGTTCAGTTAGGGTTTCGCAGATCACGCCGATATTAGGGTCATCTTGTTTTACTCTGAAGATTGATGCGCCACCCATGCCATCGAGTGGCTTTAAAATGATATCGCCATGCTTAGTTAAAAACTCGCGAATTTGTGCTTGAGAGCGCGTGACCAGTGTATCTGGTGTATGCTCACTAAACCACGCAGTAAATAGCTTCTCGTTAGCATCGCGTAAGCTTTGCGGCTTATTAACCACTAAAGTACCAGCATCTTCAGCGCGTTCAAGAATATAAGTTGCGTAGATGTATTCAGTATCAAATGGCGGATCTTTTCGCATTAAGATCACATCTAGGTCACTCAGGGCAATATCTTGCTTATCTTCTAGTGCATACCAGTTGTCTACATCGTCAAACACGGTCGCTTTAGCTGCGGTTGCACGGGCTTGGCCTTGATATAAAAACAAGTCGTCCATTTCCATGTAGTACAGCTCATAGCCACGTTGTTGTGCACTGAGCATCATGGCAAAGCCAGTGTCTTTTTTGATATTGAAACCACTGATTGGATCGCTAATGATACCGAGTTTAATTGCCATAATGTTTACCTAGTTGTTTGAATGTTTTAATCAATATGGGGGTAGAAAAGCACTTTTAAAGTGCTAAATCACCAAATTGCAATTGCAGTGCACTTAATACGGTTAAAGCGGCTGTCTCTGTGCGAAGTACTCGTGGGCCTAAGCGAACATCTACAAAGCCTTGCTTTGAGGTCGCAGCCATTTCTTCATCGGTAAAGCCGCCCTCAGGTCCCACTACAAAACGCACACCATATGTTGGTACTGGTAAAGTTTTAATACTGTGCTCGGCACGAGGGTGTAGCGTTAGCTTTAACTCTTCACTTTGCTGTGACAGCCATTGAGATAATTGAATTGGAGGATGGATCTTGGTTACAAAATTTCGACCAGATTGTTCGGCAGCAGCGATGGCGATTTTTTGCCATTGCTGGTGCTTCTTAGCGAGGCGATCACCGGTTAGTTTTACGCCACAACGGGTTGTGAACAAGGGGGTGATTTCGGTGATACCGAGCTCTACAGATTTTTGAATGGTGAAATCCATTTTATCACCGCGAGAGATCCCCTGACCCAGATGAATTTTAAGAGGTGATTCAACGTCAACTTCTTTGAATTCGATAGGTGTTGCTGTAACCGACTTTTTGCCTACTTCGGTCAGTTCGCACAAATACTCTCCCCCTTCGCCATTAAACAAAGAGACGTGATCGCCTTGTTGCATTCTTAACACTCGACCAATATGGCCAGCAGCATCATCAGAAAGCTGAACAGAGGTGTTAAGACTTAACTCAGAAGGTTGAAAAATATGAGGAACGCGCATAGTGATTAGACTTAAAAACAAAGGTGAGGCAATAGTAAGGCTAAGCGAAAGCGACGTCTAGTCATTCTCTAATTTACATAAAGAAGCTTCGATTGATTTATCGGCTTCATCAAGATGTTCACTGTGACAAGACATGTGATTTTCATGAAATACATCGGGAATTTTACTGTAGTTATAACCCTCAGGCGTGATTTCAACTAAATAGCGGGTTGGGTGGAGAGAGTTAAATATGGCTCTTTGTTCTTCATTTGCGAGGTGAAAATCTAAATCATGGATGACCACTCCAGCAATTTGATGATGTTCTAACAAATAAGCGGCAAGCTCAGTCACACTTATTTCGTTGGCAAAGTCACAATAGCAGTAGTCTTTGATCAAATTGTCGAACATCATTTTTACTAAATGACGCGTATCTTCACCTGCAACAATAAGGTGTTGCGGCTTGTTTGGAAATTGTTGATTTTGATAGGTAACAAAATCTCTGCTGAACTCAGCATTACTGTCTATGAGTAAAAAATTTTCAAAACAAGTCGCCATACCTTCACCTTGCTTCAGTCAGTGATTAACGTACTAGACTGAAAAGAGATTAATAAGTAAATAGCCCATAGCAGTGAAAACCGCAAATTCTATACAGGCAACGCCAATGTTATCTTGGTGATCAACTTCTAACCCTACATTCACTTTGGGCAGAGCAAAATGAATAAGAGAAAAGCTCATTGAGTATAACAATACCCACATTATTCCACAGTGAAGCAATACGCTATTAATATTCTCGACTATGGTGGCCCCGTGATAAGGCGCACTCTGTAACCCTGCGAAAAGCGCTAACGAAAGCCCTATGGTTTTACCCGCATAGCGTATACCAATTGAGGTATTCGCAAGGTTAAAGTTTTGTTGTAATGAAGCACCTTGGTTTGCTTTGGCAAATCGCATTTCTCTGAGCTTGCTATCAATAGCGAATACGATTTGTAAAACAATAAAGCTCATCGTTGCCACCAATAAATCACTGACGCCCTGTGGGTGAAGCCAGTGAAAAATACCTAATACCAGTATGGTATTGCCTAACAACATGCCTGAATCAACGAGAGCTGCACAGATATTTTGTTTCATGATGGCTTTTTCTTCATTAAAGCGATTTAAAATCCACTTACGATGAATATATTGACCTAGCAAAATAAAACTAAAGGAAATCAGAACGGTAAGTATGGCTAAGGGAAAGTGACCCGCAGTTAGGTGTTCATATACATCAGGAAAGATATACGCACCTGTGATCGCGATGATGCCGATCTGACAGGCGTAGTTAATGCCGAAGGCAAAGTTATCGCGTTTGGCAATTTCAGATTCGAGGGCTTTTTTGGCTTTGTATTGCATGATCAGACGATGACCAATCACAATCAGGCTTGCTAATACAAAACAAACTAAAATGGCAAAAATATTGATATCGAGTAAAGACAAATATGACATATAACGTGTAATGTTATGGTTTTAATAGATTAACTATAACGACTCCCAACTCATTGAGCTACCTAGCTTTGGAGATTTTTTATGCATCAGGTCGATTTTCCGCTTTCACTTTTGCAATTAGCTGAGCAACGTTGGCAGCAATTATATGGCGCACAGCCTTATGATGAACAACTTGGGCGGTTAATAGGGCTCAGTGATTTTGCATTTAGAATTTTAGAAAAACGACCTGAGTTAGGGGCTTGGTTACAGCAACTTAATATTGACTGTCGTATCGTTCCAGAGCCACTGACAGGTGACCTAGCCGAACTGAGTGAGCAGGCATGTTTTAAACAACTGCGTTTATATCGCCAGCAGTACTGGCTAAAGGTGATGTGGTTAGACTTGGTTCATCAAAACCCCATCGAAGACAGTATTGAGTATATTTCTAAGCTGTCAGAAGCTTTAATCGGGGCTGCGAATCAATGGGCGTTTGCTCAAACAACAAAGCAATGTGGTGCCCCGTTAGATGAACAAGGTAACCCTCTGCCAATGTTGGTTTTAGGCATGGGCAAGCTCGGTGGCGGAGAGCTTAACTTTTCATCAGACATTGATTTAATTTTTACTTACCCAAGAAATGTACCTACGCAAGGCGGTAGACGCAGTTTCGAGTCCCAAGTGTTTTATACTAAGGTTGCGCAAAAGCTGATTAGCGCGTTAAACCAAGTGACCGCAGACGGACAGGTATTCAGAGTGGACATGCGCCTTCGACCATTCGGTGAAAGTGGGCCTTTGGTGATGAGCTTTGCTGCCATGGAAGATTATTACCAAGACCAAGGCCGTGAGTGGGAGCGTTATGCGATGCTCAAAGCAAGGCCGTTAGGGGAAGAAACCTGTTATTGGGATGAATTTAAGCAACTACTTAAACCTTTTGTATATCGCCGTTATATCGACTTTTCAGTGATTGAGTCGCTTAGAAAAATGAAACATCTCATCGCGCAAGAAGTACGCAGAAAAGGGCTAGTAAATAATATTAAACTCGGTGCGGGTGGTATTCGTGAAGTAGAATTTATAGTGCAAGCACTTCAGATGATCCGTGGAGGTCGAGATGTTGGCTTGCAAACCCCCTCTATATTGGCTGCCATCTCAGAATTAACCCTGCTTGATATTTTACCAGGTGAAGTCAGCCTTAGTTTAAAGCGTCATTACTTATTTCTCCGCAGAGTCGAGCAATACCTGCAAGCATTTGATGATCAACAAACGCAAACTTTGCCCGATGCAGAGTTAGATAAAGCGAGACTGGCTTATTTACTCGACCAGCCAGATTTTCAGTCAACTTTGCCGCAGATCAACCAGGTAATGGAGTCAGTTCGACAAGAGTTTGCCCTTGTGGTGGGTGATGAACCTCAAGAGCAAACGAATTTTGACGACAGCTATAGCTATGCTTGGTTACAAAGAGATTGCTTGCAATTAGAAGGTATACTCGAAACTGAAAAATTAGCGCAATGGCAAAGTGTGCTGGTTGAGTTTGATACCAAGCTGAATAAGCGTCATGTAGGCGTAAGAGGGCGAGATATACTTGATAAGTTGATGCCTGCTTTATTACACGCTCTGGCACAGCAAAAAAGCTCAGCTGAGTTATTGCAGCGGGTTTTAAACATTATTGAAATGATAGTGACTCGAACTACTTATTTAGAATTATTGTTTGAGAATCAAGGCGCACTGAAGCAATTGGTACTGTTATGTGGTCATAGCAATTGGATCGCTGAACATATTGCAAAATATCCAATATTACTTGATGAGCTAATTGACCCCGCAGCGCTTTATAAACCTTTACCCTTGAGTGAGTATCAGACTGAAATTAGGCAGTATTTCTTACGTATCGAGCAAGATGATCTCGAGTTACAAATGGAAGCGCTAAGACAATTTAAACAAACGCATCAATTACGTATTGCCGCCGCGGATGCGACTGGCGTGTTGAGTATCATGAAAGTCAGTGATCACTTAACAGCGCTTGCCGAAGCAATCGTATCTCAGTCGGTGAATCTAGCTTGGCAGCAGATGGTGAGCCGCTACGGTGAGCCACAGGGCTGTAATGAGATTAATAAGGGCTTTGCAGTCATCGCTTACGGTAAAGCGGGAGGCTTAGAGCTAGGTTATGACTCAGATCTTGATTTAGTATTTGTCCATAATCAACAAGGTGATAGCAGCACGATTGGTAAGAAGCAGATCTCCTCGCGCCAGTTTTATTTAAAACTTGCTCAGCGTTTGATGCACTTATTCAATACTCGTACAGCATCAGGGATTTTATATGAGCTTGATACAAGGCTTCGTCCAGAGGGGAACTCAGGCTTGTTGGCCATTAATATTGAAAGCTTTAATCATTATCAGCAGTCACAGGCGTGGACATGGGAACATCAAGCTTTGACTCGAGCGAGAATGATTTACGGTGAGACTGAGTTAGTCGAACGCTTTGCAGAGATCCGAAAAGGTATTTTATGTACAGCAAGGGACGAAGCTCAATTGAAAGATGATGTAGTTAAAATGCGCGAAAAAATGCGCGCGCATCTTTCGAAAGACAGTGAACAAGCATTTGATTTAAAACAAGGTCATGGCGGCATGACAGACATTGAGTTTATCGCTCAGTTTCTGGTGTTAAATCATGCTAAGAATTTTCATGAACTCACGCATTTTTCAGATAATATTCGTATTCTAGAAAGTGCTGCGCAGCAAGGTGTGATTAGCTCAGAGCAACAAGCTATTTTGACAGAGTGTTATTGCACACTTCGTGAGCACTATCATTTAAATAGCTTAAATCAGCACGGACGGTGTGTGCCAAGAGCATTGGTAGCCGCTCAGGTTGAACAAGTCAGAAATATTTGGCAGCAACTTTTCTACTAAGTCTGCTATTAGAATTTATAAATGGGGCTAAATCAAGCCCCGTTTATTCATGGGTGCTTACTTACTTAACCTTCTACAATTTGATCTAACAAAGTGAGAAGGTTTTTCTGTGATGACTGCTGCACGATGGTTCGGGCAAAAGAAAGTATACACTTCGTACTCGAAGTCATCATTGATTGCGCGACCAACCTGGTAAAGCGCCGACACAAAATTACTATCAACTCTGAAGTTATGTTTGACGACATAATCTCTTTCTAAATACCAAAATAGTTCAATGCCTTCTTCGCGGGCATAGTTGGCTAAGACTTCTTTTAAAGTGCCACCTGATTCAAAGCGTCGGGGCGCTAGCTCCCCGGTCCAACCGGGAGAGGAAGGTTTTACAACGAGGCCGCGTTGTGCAAGTGCGTCATCTAGAGGAAAGGTTGGTTTTCCTAAATTTATGACATACTGATCACGTTCAGTATCTCGCTCGCTGACACGGTTCCTAAAACTTTCATAAAATTGCGATAGACCTTGCGCAGCAGCATTACTGGTTTTGGTCATATCCATATTCTCAGGCAGTGTACCATTAAGCACATAATAGGCTGCAGCAATTAAAATAGCGCTCAGGGCGAGATGTTTTAACCAAAACCCAGTTGAAGACGACTTTTTTCTTTTGTTCTTTTTAGCCATACATAATACTCATGTTTTACTTGTAGTACGATGGAGCATTCTCGTCAGGTCGTGTTTTGAACCTGCGGTGCAGCCACATATATTGCGAAGGTGCTTTATCAATTGACTGCTCCATGCGTTCATTTACGCGTCTAACATCATTATTGTCATTACCACTAGGGAAATTCTCTAGTAGTGGATGAAATTCAATATGATACTTACCTTGTTCATCTCGAAAGCCTGATAAGCTTAACGCCTCACAGTGCCTACTCGCTGCAAATAGCAAGGTGCCTGTCGTTGTCGCTGTTTCTTTTACCGCATAAAACGAAGTAAACTCACAGCGGTTACGGCCATAATCTTGATCGGGTAAGTAGTAACACATTTTTTTGTTTTTTAGTGATTGTAATAAGCCTTTTACATCTCTTTTACCGATCAATGCCTCATTCGAGCGAAGTCGCCCTCGAGTCATAAAAAACTCCATCAAGGCATTGTTATGAGGGCGGTAGAATCCAACTCCAGGCTGAATAGAGCCGACAATTCGCCCTAGCATTTCAAGATGCAGCATATGTGGTACAAGTAAAAGCACTCCTTTACCATCAGCTTGCACGCGTTCAACATGTTCAAAGCCTTTAATAGAACCGATCACATTTTTAACTCGCCAATTTGGCCACCACCATGCCATGCCCGTTTCTAATGTTGCTACGCCTGTGTTTTCCATATTCTCTTTTACAAGTTTAGCCTGTTCAGCCTCGCTCATATCAGGAAAACAAAGCTTAATATTTACTTCGGCAATTTTGCGGCGTTTCTTAACATATTTATGGACTAATTTTCCAAGGCCTTGACCTAACCATATTTGTATTTTTTGCGGAAGCCAAGAAATTAGGTAAAGGAAAAGCACACCTAGCCAGGTTAACCAATACTTTGGTGCCAAAAAAGCGAGTTTAAAAGATGGATTTGTGACCACAAAAGTTCTCTCGTACACAGAATTGTCGATAGTTTAACGATAAGCTTTTCAAAATACAAAAGCCGGCGAGTGCCGGCTTTTGAAAAAAGAATTTTAAGTGTCTGTTTAACAGGGGTTAATTTTAGCCTTCAGAAAGACCTTTATTAATAGCTTCAAGGTCAGCTCTTGAAAGTGTACCAGTCGCTTGCTTAAGTCTAAGTGAAGAAAGCACGTATTGATAACGCAGGTTTGCTAGGTTACGTTTTGCTGCATAAAGGTTTCGTGTACTGACTAGTACGTCTACAATAGTACGAGTACCTACTTCAAAACCTGCTTCTGTTGCTTGCAAAGCACTCTCAGCAGAAACAACGGCTTGCTCTAGTGCTCGATAAGTCGCAACATCAGACACCACCTGGTTATAAGAGGTGATCACCGAGCGCGTGATGTCACGCATACTCTTTTCTAGATCTTCACTCGCTGCAACAAAATTAGCTCTTGCTCTGTCTGTCGCTGCTTGTGTTTTACCACCAGAGTAGATTGGGACGTTTAAAGTTAATCCAACTTGAGTCGTGTCGCCTCGAGGTTTACCGTCAGCACCTGTTGCATTAGTTAAACCATCTGAGTAAGACGCTTCAAAACCAAGTGTTGGGTAGTGACCCGCTTGTGCTCTGTCAATTTCATCTGACGCAATGTCTAGTGATGCTTTAGTGATCTGTAAAGATAAATTACGCTCTTTTGCAATATCAATAAAATCAGTTGATTTTTTAGTTGGCTTCACAGTTGAAAAAGTATCAGTGTTTAAAGCATCAAGTTTGCTGTGGTATTTGCCAGTGATTGTTCTTAGAGTTTCACGCGCTGTTTCAACATCATTTGAAGCAACAATTTCGTCAGCAACAGCACGGTCAAACTGAGCTTGAGCTTCATGCACGTCTGTAATTGCTGTTAAGCCAACTTCATAGCGTTGCTTTGTTTGTTCAAGCTGACGTTCGATTGCGCGTTTTTCTGCTTGTACGAATTCAAGATTGTCTAGTTTACTTAGAACGTCAAAGTAACCTTGTGCAATGCGAACAATTAGGTCTTGTTGAGCCAAAGCATATTGAGTTTCGGCTTGCAGAGCTTGTTTTTCCGCAATGCCTAAACCTTCCCACACACCTAAACTGAATACGGTTTGTGAAAGAGTAAGCGTGCGAGTGAAAGAGTCTGAAGATGAACTACCAAACACATAACCTTTTGCGTCGTTTCCTTCGTAACCATCACTATCGGTTTCACCATAGCTCATTCTGAAACCTAATGACGGTAGTAAATCACCTAATGCGCTGTCTTTAGCAAACTTTTGTGCGTCAGCTTGGGCTTTTGCTTTTAATACCGTAGGATCATTGGCAGTTGCAATGTCGTAAACTTGTAATAAATCTTCGGCTTGAGAAATCGTGCTGGTTAAAGCGCATGATAAACCAACAAGTAGTGATAATAAGCTTTTTTTCATTTGTCGCTCGATCCTTAGACAATTTTTAATTGAGAGTATGTTACCGTGTTTTTATCAATAGCAAAGGGGTAAATACGTAAAAGTTTACGCTCAAGTGTAACAGAATATATTACAGTTGAAACACCTTGTTTTTTGCGGCTAGACCCCTATTTTTAAAGGTAAATTTATGAAGTCTATAAATCAATTTAATGAAAATGATGTAAAAATCACATCAATTGAGCCGGTTTTTGATGGCTTCTTTAAAATTCATGCGTATAAATTTAATCATGCACTTTTTGCAGGAGGCATGAGCCAAACAGTGCGAAGAGAAATACTAGAGCGCGGTCACGCTGTGGCTGTTTTACCATACGATCCGAGTACAGATAATGTACTACTTATAGAGCAAATTCGTATTGGCGCTTTGGCAACAAAAGAGTCTCCGTGGTTATTAGAATGTATTGCTGGTATGGCCGAGGGATCAACTAACTATGAAAATGTGGTTCGAAAAGAAGCCAAAGAAGAGGCAGGTTTAGAGCTGCAAGAGCTTGAATTTATGACATCTTATTTATCTAGTCCAGGCGGTACCACCGAGCGATTATATTTATATCTGGCGAAAACAGACTTATCTAATGCAGGTGGTATCTATGGCTTACATAATGAAGACGAAGATATAAAAGTACACGTAATGCCTTATGATGAAGCAATTGCTCGTCTTAACAGTGGAGAAATTGATAACGCTGCGACTGTGATTAGTCTACAATGGTTAGCGTTAAATAAAGCCCGTATGTTGGAACAATGGCAAGCAGAGTAAAGAGGTGCACAGTTGAGTAATGTGGTTACTAGGCAAGCGTATATTCAATCTCTCCCTAAGTATATTACCTTATGTGAGCGTAACTACCTACGCGCGTTAAAAGTATTACCTGAAGAAGTGGTTGGCGAGAAGCGAAAAATCGTATTAGCCAATGCCAGTTACGAAGTACATATTGACGACTGTGCAAAATACACCACAGATATCTCCATTAAACAAACCTCAACAATCAGCGACTATCTGCCAGAATTAGACCTTGCCGTACGTCTTTATCACGATGCGAAGGTGGCTGAAGTGGTTCATCATGATTTTCATCAGCGTATTAAACCCTCTTACGGTTACCCAAACCCGAGCATGCATCACAAAGATGAAAAGTATCAGCTAAATGCTTTTTTAGGCGATTGGCTGATGGCATGTTTAGAAAGTGGTCGAGTGCCGTTAAATTGGGATGTTAATAATGGCATGGTTTGAACAAACTTATACTTTTGAGGCCCGCCATCTAAAACTTGCTCATTTCACTGACTGTCACTTATTCGCTAATAAAGAAGGTGAATACTTTTCTGTTAATACAGCAAGCAACTTAGCAGCAACGTTCGAATTCCTAGCTACACAGCAATTAGATGCGGCAATATTTGGTGGCGATATTACCCAAGATCATACTGCTGAGTCTTATCAGTTATTTGCAGAGCTTTTAGAGCAAAGTGATTTAACTTGTCCTGTATTTTGGTTGCCGGGTAATCACGATGAATTGAGTGAGTATACAGGGATTGAAAACACTCAAATACTGCCACATAAAAAACTAGTGGCAGATGGCGTTGAAGTATTGCTGCTGAATTCAAAAGGCGACACGCCAGCAGGTTGGTGTACGCAAAGTCACCTAGAAGAAATAAACACGCATTTGCATGAAACTGAAAATCAAGTGCTTGCGCTATGTCATCATCATCCTGTGCCAATCAACGGTTATTTAGATAAACACATTTTAGAAAATGGGCCGCAGTTATTAAACACCTTGGTTGAGAGTGAAAAAGTAAAAGCGCTTATTCACGGTCATGTGCATAACGATTACTCGCAGAGCTTTAGAGAGATGCCAGTGTTAGCAACACCGGCAACTTCGATTCAGTTTTCAAAAGTAACCCCTAATTGGCAGCAGCAAAATTTGGGGCCAGCAGTGCGTTTGATTGATTTCTCACGTTCAGTGCTTAAAACAGAGGTGATATGGTTAAACGCGTAATTTATATCCACGGGTTTAATAGCTCAGAGAAGTCATTTAAAGCCCAACAGTTTGGACAATGGATATCAAGGCATTATCCTGATATTGAGTACATCTCACCGAGATTAAACTATGACCCCAGAGTTGCCATCATTCAGCTTACCCAGCTAATTGATCAACACACAGTGTTGTTGGGGAGTTCTTTAGGTGGCTTTTATGCGACCTATTTGTCGCAGTTGCATAACATTAAAGCAGTTGTGATTAATCCGGCTGTTAAGCCTTTTGAATTATTAGCAGATTACTTGGGACCACAGTATAATCCCTATCAAGACATGCATTATGAATTGACGTTAGAGCATGTTGCTGCATTAAAGTCGTTTTATGTTGAGACGCTTTCTCAGCCAAGCAATGTTTTATTACTGCAACAAATGGGTGATGAAGTGCTTCCATTTCAGCAGGCGGTTGATTATTTCAAACAAAGCGCGCAACATGTAGAGTTTGCCGGTGATCATAGTTTTGTAGGTTTTGAACGCTACTTTGACACCGTTGCCAAATTTCTTAAAATCACGTACAACAAATCGAATAAAAAAGATAAAGAATTAAGCCATGAGCCAGCAGAATTATAATGCCGAAGCGATAGAAGTTTTAAACGGGTTAGAACCTGTAAAACGTCGCCCGGGAATGTACACAGATACCACTCGTCCTAACCATTTAGGCCAAGAAGTAATAGATAACAGTGTTGATGAAGCATTAGCTGGCCACGCAACTAAAATTGACGTCATCCTACATGAAGATAACTCACTAGAGGTTATCGATGATGGTCGAGGTATGCCGATTGATATTCACCCTGAAGAAGGCATTCCTGGGGTAGAACTGATCCTGACTAAACTGCATGCTGGTGGTAAGTTCTCAAATAAAAACTATCAGTTTTCAGGTGGTCTACACGGGGTAGGTATTTCAGTCGTAAATGCCTTGTCAACACGTGTTGAAATTAGCGTTCGCCGCGATGCTCAAGTCTATGAAATGGCATTTGAAAACGGCGATAAAGTACAAGATTTAGAAGTCACGGGCACGGTAGGTAAACGCAATACAGGTACTTCAGTACACTTTTGGCCTGATGCAAGTTACTTCGACTCAGCAAACTTCTCTTTATCTAAGCTAAATCACTTACTAAAAGCCAAAGCGGTATTATGCCCAGGTTTACGCATTCGCTTTATTAATAAGCAAACAAAAGAAACGCAAGAATGGCATTATGAAGCTGGTCTTGAAGATTACTTAAAAGACGCAGCAAGTGGTTTTGAAGTATTACCAAAATCGCCTTTTACAGGTAGCTTTAGTGGCTCAACAGAAGGTGTTGATTGGGCGCTACACTGGTTACCTGAAGGTGGCGAGTCAATCGCGGAAAGTTACGTAAACTTAATACCGACAGCACAAGGTGGTACGCACGTAAATGGCCTTCGTCAAGGTTTATTAGAGGCGATGCGTGAGTTTTGTGAATTCCGCAACTTATTGCCCCGAGGCGTGAAGCTAACTCCAGACGATATCTGGGATAAATGTAGCTACGTATTATCGGTGAAGATGCAAGACCCACAATTCGCAGGTCAAACCAAAGAAAAGCTATCTTCGCGTTCATGTGCGACCTTTGTATCGGGCATTGTAAAAGATGCATTTAGCTTGTGGCTAAATGAGCATACAGAAACGGCTGAGCTACTGGCAGAATTGTGTATCAGCAATGCACAAAAGCGTATGCGCGCAGCGAAAAAAGTGGTGCGCAAAAAGGTCACATCAGGTCCTGCGTTACCGGGTAAGCTAACCGACTGTTCGGGCAGTGAAACCGAACGCTCAGAGCTATTTCTAGTAGAGGGTGACTCGGCGGGTGGTTCAGCGAAGCAAGCCCGAGACCGTGAATTCCAAGCTATCATGCCACTTCGCGGTAAAATCCTAAATACTTGGGAAGTTGAATCAGGGCAAATTCTAGCATCTCAAGAAGTACATGATATTTCAGTGGCTTTGGGTATCGACCCTGATTCAACTGATTTATCGGGCCTGCGCTATGGCAAAATTTGTATTCTTGCTGATGCTGATTCGGATGGATTACACATTGCAACACTCTTGTGTGCGCTATTTGTTAAGCACTTCCCGACCTTAGTTAAAGCGGGTCATGTGTATGTGGCAATGCCGCCGTTATTCCGAATCGACATTGGTAAAGAAGTTTATTACGCACTCGATGAAGACGAAAAGCGTGGTATTTTAGATAGAATTGAAGCCGAGAAAAAACGCGGTAAAGTGAACGTACAGCGATTTAAAGGTCTGGGTGAGATGAACCCAATGCAGTTGCGTGAAACGACTATGGATCCAAATACGCGCCGTCTAGTACAGCTGACGTTAGACGAAGAAGAGCACACCATTGAAATGATGGATATGCTGCTTGCGAAAAAGCGCTCGGGTGATCGCAAATCATGGCTTGAAGAGCATGGCGACAGAGCCGAAGTATAAGAATAGATTTTAAAATTGAGTAGCCGCTAAACGATATAATCGCTAGCGGCTTTGTACGTTTTGTTCATTTCAATTAATGAAAGCGTATAAAGATAATAACAATAGGGCGCGATATGACAGATCCGCAAACCTTGTCCTTACAGGGCATAGAACAACAAACCATGGGGCGTTTTACTGAAGACGCCTACCTCAATTATTCCATGTACGTGATCATGGACCGTGCACTGCCGCATATTGGCGATGGTTTAAAGCCAGTGCAACGTCGAATAGTATATGCGATGAGCGAGTTGGGCCTTTCAGCTGCTGCTAAGTATAAAAAATCAGCACGTACGGTCGGTGATGTACTGGGTAAATACCACCCTCACGGTGACAGTGCGTGTTACGAAGCCATGGTATTAATGGCGCAACCGTTCTCATACCGCTATCCGCTCGTTGACGGTCAAGGTAACTGGGGTGCTGCGGACGATCCTAAGTCGTTTGCCGCAATGCGTTATACCGAAGCCCGATTATCGAAATTCTCAGAAGTGCTGTTAAAAGAACTTGGCCAAGGCACCGTTGATTGGACCCCGAACTTCGACGGCACTATGAACGAACCTCTAGTGCTGCCAGCGCGTCTACCCCATATCTTACTTAATGGCGTAACGGGTATTGCGGTAGGTATGGCGACAGATATACCGCCACATAATGTCCGAGAGTTAGCATCTGCCTGTTGTACGTTACTTGATAAACCAAAAACAACCTTGGAAGAGTTGTTAGAGCTCGTTCAGGCACCTGACTACCCAACCGATGCTGAAATCATCACGCCAAAAGCGGATATTCAGAAAATCTATACCACGGGTAAAGGCTCAATCAAAATGCGTGCGGTTTACACTGAAGAGCAAGGCGAAGTGGTGATCACGGCTTTACCGCATCAGTGTTCGGGCGCAAAAGTATTAGAGCAAATTGCAGCGCAGATGACCGCGAAAAAGCTGCCTATGGTAGCCGACTTACGCGATGAATCAGATCATGAAAACCCAACGCGCATTGTGGTTGTGCCTCGCTCAAATCGCGTGAAAGTTGAGCCACTGATGGCGCACTTATTTGCAACCACAGATTTAGAGAAAAGCTACCGTGTTAACTTGAACATGATTGGCTTAGATGGCAGACCGCAAGTTAAAGACTTACGCTCAATCTTAGCGGAATGGCTTGTCTTCCGCCGCGAAACAGTCCGTCGTCGTTTGCAGTATCGTCTAGATAAAGTCTTAGCGCGTTTACACATTTTAGAAGGTTTAATGATTGCCTTCTTAAACATCGACGAAGTCATTGAAATTATCCGTAATGAAGATAATCCAAAAGCTGAGTTGATGTCGCGCTTTAGTCTATCTGATAAGCAAGCTGAAGCCATTCTAGATTTAAAACTTCGTCATTTAGCCAAGTTAGAAGAGATGAAAATCAAAGGCGAGCAAGATGAACTTGCGGCAGAGCGTGACAAGTTAGAGTTAACGCTTGGCTCTGATCGTCGTATGTCGACCTTGATGAAAAAAGAAATTCAAGAAGCTGCAGAGCTTTATGGCGATGAGCGTCGCTCGCCAGTGGTTGAGCGTGGAGAGTCAAAAGCCTTAAGTGAAAAAGATTTAATTCCTTCAGAAGCCGTGACGGTGGTGCTATCTGAAAAAGGCTGGGCGCGTGTAGCTAAAGGCCATGATATTGATGCAGAAGGCCTAAACTATCGTTCAGGCGATGAATATAAAGCCTCAGCACGGGGTAAGAGCAACCAGCCAGCCGTATTCTTAGACAGTACAGGGCGCGCGTTTGCGACGGATGCACACAGTTTACCGTCAGCCAGAAGCCAAGGTGAACCAATGACAGGTCGCTTTAGCTTAGCGGGTGGCGCGACATTTGAACATGTGGTGATGGGCGAAGAAGAAGAGCTTTACCTAATGGCAACCGATGGCGGCTATGGCTTCATCACTGGCTTTAATGACTTAGTCAGTAAGAATAAAAATGGTAAAGCGTTAGTAACTGTGCCGAAAGGAGCTGAACTTATAGCGCCTATTTCTGTGAATGATGTTGCAACCGATCGCTGTATGGCAATTTCGAATGAAGGCCGAATGCTCATCTTCCCACTACGTGATTTACCCAAACTGGCTAAAGGTAAAGGCAATAAGATTATTTCGATTCCAAGCGCGAAAGTACAAGCACGAGAAGAGTTTGTAAAAGTACTTGCGTGTGTGCCAGATGGTGCATCGGTTACACTACATGCAGGTAAGCGCAAACTAACCCTTAAGCCGAGTGATTTAGAACATTACTATGGTGAACGTGGTCGTCGTGGTAATAAACTACCAAGAGGGCTTCAACGTGTTGATGAATACGAGATTGAGTTTACCAAGGCAGAGCCGATAGAAGAGGCCCCGTCAGAAAGCTCAGAGTAAGTATCTAAGTTTTGAAAGCCCGCAATAGCGGGCTTTTTTAATGGCTAAACAAATTAACTAATTATCTGAACTTTAAAGATAAAATTTCGTGTCGGGTAAATGTCGTGGTTGTATCACTGTACTTTGTTCATAGTGACCTCGTTGGAAGCAAGGAAACAAGAAATAATGGTTTTAAAACAATTAAGAGTCAGTCGACACTTAACCCAAGAGCAGTTAGCCGAAATGTCAGGCCTCAATGTGCGTACAATTCAGCGAATCGAAAGCGGTCATAATGCCAGTTTGGAATCATTAAAATGCCTTGCTTCTGTTTTAGAAGTGAATGTAGATACATTGCAACAAACGAGGTTAGATATGAAAACACAAGAAGAGTTATGGCAAGCTGCGCCACTGTGGGTCAGATGTTGGTTTGCTTTAAATTATCTCAATTTAACGCCGTCAAAACGAGCGACAGTTCGGGCATTATTTACTTGCCACATTAGTGGTTATTTATTCTGCTTACTAGGCCTTATCAGTCAGCCAGCATTGGCGGGCGGCATCATTATGTTGGGAGTCGGGTATTTCTTTAATTTTTGTTTATGGCTTGGCAATAAGTACAGTATCTGGAGTGATGCAGAGCACACTTAATTTATTATGTTCAGTCAGTTTCTAAAGTGAGTATTAGACCAGTTGCTATTGGCGAAAAGCGACTGAAGCTGATAAGTTTAATGCTCACTTATTACACAAGATAAAAACAAAAAATGAAAAAACTGACTCTTAGCTTAGCCTTATTACTCAGTGCTAATATTCACGCCCTAGATTTAGATAAATCGGTTCAACAAAGTTTACCTAAACTCAATCAGCTTTATTTACACTTGCACCAGAACCCAGAATTGTCCTATCAAGAAGAGCAAACAGGCAAGCGTTTGGCCAAAGAGCTAGATCAGCTTGGTTTTGATGTCACTAACAATGTGGGTGGTTTTGGCGTAGTTGGTTTATATAAAAATGGTAATGGCCCAACAGTGATGATCCGTGCTGATACAGATGGTCTTCCTATTGTAGAGCAGACAGGTAAACCGTATGCATCAAAAGTGAAAGTGATAGATAAGCATAATAACCAAGTCGGTGTTATGCATGGCTGTGCTCACGATATTCATATGACCAGTATGATCGGTACTGCTGAGCAGTTAATGAAGCATAAAGATCAATGGCAAGGGACGCTGATGATGGTTGCTCAGCCTGCTGAAGAAGTCGGTGGCGGTGCCAAAGCCATGATCAAAGAGGGGTTATTTAAAGAGTTTGCAAAGCCTGACTATGTGTTGGGTTTACATACCAGTGCATCACTCCCTGCTGGGCAAGTGGCAATTGCGCCCGGGTATGCTTTAGCGAACGTTGATTCGGTGGATATTTCAGTCAAAGGCAAAGGCGGACATGGTGCTTACCCACATACCACTATCGATCCTGTGGTATTAGCATCTCGCATTGTTTTAGGTCTGCAAACCATTACCAGTCGAGAAATATCACCGCTTAAGCCGTCTGTTATCACAGTCGGTTCAATTCATGGTGGCTCAAAGCACAATATTATTTCAAATGAAGTGAAGTTGCAGCTAACGTTACGCTCGTATGATCCTGCGGTTCGCGAGCAACAAATTGCAGCAATTAAACGTTTAACCGCGGGCATTGCGCAAAGTGCCGGGTTAGATGAGTCGCTTTATCCTGAAGTGTTGGTGCATGAATCGGAGTCTATTCCATCAACTTATAATAACCCTGAACTTGCAACTCGTATGACGAAGAGCATTAAACAGGAGTTAGGTGACTCGCAAGTTGTCAAAGCTGAGCCTGTTATGGCGGGCGAAGACTTTGGTTTATTTGGCCGTACTGAAGAAAACATTCCAATTACCATTTTTTGGTTAGGCGGGGTTGAGCCAAGCAGCTACAAAGCAGCAATGCAAAGTGGTGAGCCTTTACCTTCATTGCATTCTAGTAAGTTTGCGCCAGATTATGAATTGGCAGTACATACGGGTGTAAGAGCCATGACAGCGAGTGCACTCGATCTTTTTAAGCAGTAATTTTGTTATCTAACCTGAGCTCAGGTTATTTAGCTAAATGATAAGAAGCGCCGCAAGATAAAATGCAGCGCTTTTATTTAAAACGGTGCTGGTGTGGTAAAAGTCATCATCTCTTCATTGCGAGGATGTGCGATTTGCAACATTTCAGCATGTAGCTGCAAACGGTTTGCTGCGGCTAGCGCTTCATCTTTAGCATATAACCTGTCACCTAAGATCACATGACCGAGTGATAACATGTGTACTCTCAACTGATGTGAGCGCCCTGTGATAGGAGTGAGTTTTACGCGCGTTGCAGCTGCTTCATAGTCTAACACTTCAAAATGTGTCAAAGACGGTTTACCACTTTCGTGGCACACCATTTGTTTTGGTCGGTTAGGCCAATCGCACGTCAGCGGTAAATCAACTGAGCCTGTAGGCTGCGCTAATTTGCCATGCACACGGGCAATGTAATACTTGTTGGTCAATCTATCTTGAAACTGAATACTCAAAAAGCGATGTGCTTCTTTGTGCATGGCCAAACACAGTACACCAGAAGTCGCCATATCTAAACGATGGACTATTCGCGCACTTGGAAAAACACGGTTTACTCGCGCAATTGCACAATCTGCATGCTTTGGGTCTTTACCGGGTACTGTTAACAATCCACTGGGCTTATTGATAACCAACATATCGTCATCTTGATACAGAATATCTAAATATGGGTCTAGTGGGGGAGCGTAATTAAGTAGCACAGTAATACCTCGTTTTTAGCAAGGGCGCTATTCTACCTTAAGGCAAAGGTAATAAGCGAGTTAACTTCGCATACAAAAACAGACTCATAGGAGTCTGTTTTAAATTTTTAAAGTTATCGATTTTCGCTAAACTTTAAACTGCTCAAGCATATCTTCTTGATGTGCAATTTTATCAAACTGTGACTGCATGGTTTGGTCGACATTGGCAGCTTGAGAAAGCACAGTATCTGAGATAATACGAATTTCAGAGGCATTGTCATTGACGTCTGTGACCACTTGTCTTTGTTCATGTAGCATATTGGCGATTTGCATATTTAAATCAACAATATGTGCAATTGAATCACGAATTGCGTCAAGGGCATGTTTGGTTTCATCGGCTTTACCTACCGTCGTTTGTACCACTTGCTGACTTTGTTTCATAACTTGAACTGCACTCATAGCACCAGCTTGCAGTTGATCAATCATCGATTTGATTTCAGTAGTCGCTTCTTGTGTGCGCTGTGCAAGTGTTCTGACTTCATCGGCAACTACCGCAAAGCCTCGACCTGATTCACCTGCACGGGCTGCTTCAATTGCCGCATTCAGTGCTAACAGGTTAGTTTGCTCGGCAATGCCATTGATCACAGACAGAATTTGTTCGATACCACTTGTTGAGACTTCAAGTTCATTCACAACATTAACAGCATCGCTTATTTGCTCGGATAATTGCGCAATTGAAGAGGTAGTTTCTGAAACAACCTTTTGACCGTCTTGTGCTGCTGTATCGGTATTTTGAATCGCTGAAGCGGCTTCTTGTGCGGTATTGGCAACACGCTGTTCGGTATCAGACATACTGGCTGTCGCCTCGACTAACGCACCTAGTGCATTCACCTGACGAGAGATTTCTTGTCTAGATTGGTTTGCATCATTTGACGTTTGCTTCGCATCTGCAAGAATTTCACGACCTAGGCTTTGAATTTGCTCAATGATCCCCTGTAGACGTGCAGTGAATAAGTTGAAGTTTTCTGCCAATTCAGAAAATTCAGGGTCGCTATCAGTGTTTAATCGCACAGTTAAATCAGCATTGCCTTTTGCAATATTCGCCATTGCGTCATTAATATCCTCGAGCGGCTTAAGTAGAACATTAATCACAATAGAAAGCAGTACAACAGCAATAATCACAAATAAAATAGTGAAAGTGATTGAGTCACTGGTTAAGTTATCAACCGCGGCAAATACTTTATCTTTTTCAAGTGCCACGCCAACCAGCCAATCAAATCCTTCAACTTGTTGAAACACCAGTATGTGCTCTTTACCATTGAGCTCTATGCTTTGCATGGTTTGTCTAAATTGAGTTTTACCTAAGAATTTAGAGGCTTTTTGACCATTTAATTTGCTATCAGGGTGAGAAATAATGGTACCGTCTTCACTCACCATGAAGGCGAAACCGGCGTCAAATAAGTTGAATGAGTTAATCATATTACTCAGTTTTGCTAAGCTCACATCAAAGAAAATAGCACCATGAAATTGACCTGATTTTTTAACTGGCGTACCAATTGAAACGAGGATTTCTTTCGATACTGAATCGGCATAAGGCGCAGTCACAATCAACTTGCCTGCGTTTTTTGCATCTTGATACCAAGGGCGCTTTCTTGGGTCCCATGTTGGGCCGGGGTTCCAGCTCGGGTCGCTGGCAACATATTTGCCCGTAAGCTCTTCCCCGTAACCAATCAATATAAATTCTTGTTGCAGCTTTTGTTGGCTTAGTAGAGGAGCTGCCTCGTTTAAGCTGTCTGTTTGCGCCACTAAATCAGTGGTTAGGCTAGCCAAGTTCGCACTGCCTTGCATTTGGGCTGTGACTGTGTTGCTGATCCCTTGAATAATTTCGGTCACGCTTTGTTCAACTTGTTTTTCAAGGTTACTTTTAAGCGAGAAATATTGTTTTATAGACAGCACAGTCAGTGCAAGCAGTAAGACCAGTGAGGATATGACGATGATTTTGTGTTTAAACTTCACACATAACTCCAAAGGCCTGAGGCCAGTCATTTATTATTATTAAAGTTTTGATTTGTATCTGTTGATTTGTGAGTGATTACTCAGCGCAATCACTCACTCGGCTAAATGCTAAACCCTACTAAAGTCTAGGGTTTAAATGCTTAAAACACAACCTAACTCAAAGAGTAAAATTAAAAGTGTTTTATTGTTTGCTGGTATTGATTAAATAGACGGCTGAAAGAGCCAACGTGCCGCCAATAGCAACACTCAAAGGAATGGTTTCTCCAAAATACCAAACCGACAATCCCATAGCGGTTACAGGGACCACAAAGATAAATGAACTAGAGCGACTCGGGCCTATTTTTTGGTTTGCCAAGAAAAACACACTAGTGGCAATACTGACCACGATCACGGATAGAAATAGCATATGGTGCCAATAAACCTCAGGATAGTGAGTCATTGAAGTAAGAGGGTCTAAATCAAAGGCAAATATATAACTCAATATGCTGGCCCATAAGTACATTAGCGCGCTAAATGTCATGAAGTCGGCAAATTGAGTTCCACGTTGGCTGGCAAGTGTCAGAAAAGCCCATGAAAGTGCTGCGAGTACAAAGAATAAGTTACCTGATGCAAAAATTTGCTCGGTATCAAAATGCCAAACCTCAATCATCATCATGCCACCCGCAAGGCCTAATAGCATACCCACGAGCTGCAAAGGTCTAAACTTTTGCTGATTAAAAATAGCAGCAAGCGCAAATGTCATAATGGGGTTTATGGTTGTAACCAGCATGCCGCCTTTACCAGGTAAACCGTCATGTAAGCCTAAGAAGAACAACTGATTATAACTGGCCAGCAAAAGTCCTGCGGGTAAAGACCACAGTAAAGCGGGCATAGCAAAGCGTAAATTTACTAGTTTGAATTTTTTTACTAGAAAAAGAATAGGTAGCATACTAACGGTTGCCAGTGCCAGGCGATAAAAAACGGTGAGCTTTGCTGGGGCCATATCGGCAATGATTTTCCCCGAAATCCAACTCGCGCCCCAAAATAGCATCGCGGTCACGAGTGCGAGAATAACTGGTGCATCATTCGAATTTTCTGACTGCTGCAAAGAGTGCATGGTTTTCCTTTAAAGCCCTAATCTAGACAATAACGTTTTATATCATACTTATTTCAGTTTTATTCGAAAAAGTGGATGAAATGCACTGGTTTTATCGAGTGCTCAAAAGGCGGTGTGAATGTTTGATCTAAGTCGTTTTAAGTACTAATTTGTGTTGGTGTTTTTTTTAGCCTTTTCAACTTCTATTTCTATACTTCAAATAATAAAGGTCAAAATGGTGAAAAACATGGATATTAAAGTACTCCTCATTGACGATGATAACTTTATTCATAAAGTGGTGAGAAAAGCAGCGGATGGGGTATTTAGTGTTTGCCACGCATACAATGGACCAGAAGGCTTTGAAATAGCCAAGGCTGAACAACCCGATGTGATTTTGCTAGATGTTGAAATGCCAGGACAAAATGGCTATGAATGCTGCGAGGTATTGAAGTCTGACAATTCAACGAAAGAAATTCCAATTGTATTTTTGTCAGGAAAAACAACTTTAAGAGAGCGCATGCTAGGCTACGAGGCCGGTGCTGATGATTATCAACTCAAGCCTTTTGATACCGTTGAGTTAATTGCTAAATTGAAGGTGTCAGCTAAATATAAAACAGAGCGAGATTCATTAAAAACAGAAATAAAAACGGCGCATAACACCGCGATGGATGTGATGACTGGTAATAGCGAGCTTGGCTTGGTGATGCGCTTTGTTGAAATGACCTATGGTATTCGCCAGTTAGATTCTTTAGCTAAACAGTTGCTCGATTTAACGTCTAGCCTAGGTTTGAAATGCTCAGTGTTGTTTGATTTTAATGGCAAGGCATTTACCTATTGTAGCTCAGGTTTACTGTCGCCCATAGAGCAAGAATTGCTAGAAAGCTGTCGCACTAATAAGCGGTTTATTGATTTTGGTTGCCGCACGATTATCAATTATCCGAAAGTAACCCTGCTTGTAAAAAACATGCCTTTACACAGCCCTGAAAAATATGGGCGATTCAAAGATGTTTTGCCTACTGTTTTAGGTGCCACCGATGCCAAACTTAGATTGATGGAAACCAATGATCTCTTACTTAAACAAGGCGAGAAAACCCATTTTGCTTTCACCAATATTCGCCATTCATTACAGGATCTTGTCAAGAGCTTACATGTTCACCAAGCCGATGCGGGAGAAAGTATCGAACGCCTTGCCACGAGTATGCAACTTGAATTACCCAAGCTTGCGCTTGAGCCGGACCAAGAAGAGTTTATCCTTGATTCTATCACCAATACATTTGACGAAGTCTCTGAGCACTTAAGTAACTCAAATGAAGTGAATATTACGTTTGTGCACATTTTAAAAGAGATGAAGTCCTTAGTCGGAGATCTAGAAGGCGTGATTTCTGCAACTCAGCAAGACATCTGCTTTATGCAAGGTGCCGAGGTAGATATTGACGATGAAGACGGCTACCAAATGGACGTAGAACTATTTTAGTGACAATTTGTTAATGAGTAGGGCGCTACTCAGTGAGTAGTTTGTCTATATCCTTGATGGCATTTTGGTAATTGATGATCATAAACTCTTCTTGTGCGGTTAGCTCTTGCAGCAGGTTTCTCATTAAATAAAGTGTTTCTAATAAATATGCCTCTCTGACAGACTCTCGGGAGTAAAAAATATCCCCTAATCGAGTCAAAGTTGCTTCTATGCTTAAGGTTTGAAAACGATATAGGGTATTTAACGCAGAGATAGTCTCTATACGCATATTTGAAGAGATCCCTGATTGCTTTAGTGCATCCCAGGCGGAGTTTCTTAACATATCTTGCACTAAACCATTTGGCATCTGACTCAAAATAAATGCTCGTTGCTTACTACTATCTAGAAACTCAGGTGGCTCGGTAATAGCAGATTCAACATTGGCAAGTACTTGTTGATGATAAGGTCGCCACTGTTCTAGCAATGCTTTATTGGTTGTTAATTCAGCTTTTATGAGTTGCAGGGCACGGACTTTTTCTTGGTCTTTTTTAACTTGCGAATGCATTTCACTCAAAAATAAAGCCAATAGTACACTGAATACGATTAACCCAGATTCAAATAAAACTTTGATGATATTTGCCCGTGCTTTTTTAGTTTGAAAAATCATCGTCCATCCCCTGAAGTTAAGTGGCAACCTCTTTTGGTTAAGAGGATTATCAAAAACATAATAGGGCTGTATCTGATTAGGGTAAATAGAAAAAAGGTAAGTTCACGATGAAAAATCATCAACTCTCTAGTAATACTACTAGGCAGGGGCTTTGGAAGTGCAATTGATATCTGTTTGCAGGTTTAGAAAGAAATGTAATTGAGGGGAAAAAGAGGCCAGCCATTGACTGACCTCACAGGGAATTTAGTGAGATACCACAATTAAGCGGATCGCATCGAGTTTCAATTGCGCTTTTTCAATAAATTCATCAAGCTGCGCTTTTTGCTTATCAAACACCTGAATTTCTTCATCACGAATATTCGGGTTGATGGCTTTAAGTGCCTCAAGGCGACCTTGCTCTTCGTTTAACGACATTTGCATCTTCTCTTGTGCCGCAGCCCTTAGCGTCACTAACTCAGCTCCGGCTAGTTCATTTGCTTTGTTAATGAGTGGGTGGATCGCAGCTTGTAACGCATTTGCCAATTTACTACCCGTTTGGCGACCAACTGCCGAAAGCTGGTTGTTGAATGCATCGAAGGCCACATTCTCAGCTAGGTTATTACCTGCTTTATCAAGTAATACGCGAATAGGTGTTGGCGGTAAGAAACGACCAACCTGCAACGCTTTTGGTGCAGAGGCTTCAGCGACAAAAATTAACTCAACAAAGAAGGTACCTGCAGGTAGCTTTTTGTTTTTCAGTAGTGCCACAGACGCACAACCAAAGTCATCGTCACAGATCATGTCCATGGTGCCTTGTACCATAGGGTGATCCCAACTGATGAACTGCGCATCTTCTTGAGAAAGAGAGGTTGCACGATCAAATGTCACTGTAATGCCCTCATCACGTAAACACGGGAAAGATGGGTTTAGCATATGCTCAGTTGGCTTCAAGATAATGGTATTTTCGCCTTTATCTTCTTGGTTTACACCAAACATATCAAACACATTTATCATGTAAGCTGGTAGTACAACATCGTCATCAAGTTGTTCAATTTCAGCGGCTAATGCATCTGATTTACCTTGACCACTCGAGTGTAGCTCTAATAAACGGTCACGGCCTTGTTCCATTTGCTTACGTAGTTGTGAGTTTTGTTTCGCAGCTTGCTCTAAAAGCGGGTCTAATTCTTCCTCGTCACAGTTATGCTCACTGATAAACTCTAATAAGTCATCGCTGAACTCTTTGTAAAGAAGCTGACCTGTTGTGCTGGTGGTTTCGAATGCATCAAGGCCTTCATGGTACCAGCGCAATAACACTTCTTGAGCGGTATTTTCAAAGTAAGGCACATGAATATTAATATCGAACTTCTGACCAATGCGGTCAAGACGACCAATACGTTGCTCTAGTAAGTCTGGGTTGAGCGGTAAATCAAACAACACAATGTTATGTGAGAATTGGAAGTTACGGCCTTCAGAACCAATTTCAGAACAGAGTAATACTTGCGCACTGTCGTATTCGTCGGCGAAGTAAGCG
Organism: Pseudoalteromonas sp. NFXS53; assembly: GCF_056629255.1. NCBI lineage: Bacteria > Pseudomonadati > Pseudomonadota > Gammaproteobacteria > Alteromonadales > Pseudoalteromonadaceae > Pseudoalteromonas > Pseudoalteromonas sp. NFXS53. The sequence goes on from NZ_JBWVBR010000004.1 coordinate 125,896, forward strand.
GCTGCACGGTCACGTTCAACAATGCTCATGCCTTCGTGGAAAACGGCTGACTTAATGGCTTCGCGCTCACGTAAAATTTGTTCAAGGCTAATTGCGGTTTGTGCTTCGGCACAGATCAACAACACCTTTTCGTGCTTAAGCTCTTTGAGCTTGGCAATCAACCACTCAACTCGAGGGTCAAAACCTGCCCAGCTACTGCCAGCGCCTTCAAACTCTTGGAAGATTTTTTCAGGAAACAGGGCGCGTAATGCAGACTTTTCTGGTGTTTGAATGCCGCCCATATTACCCATTACAGTCATAGCGGTTTTGTATTGCTTAGGTAACTCAACCGGGTAGCTATGTAATTTACGGCTTGGGTAACCATCAATACCACTGCGGCTATTACGGAATAAGATACGACCTGTACCGTGTCGGTCTAATAGCATCGACAAGATTTCTTGCTTTGCTGCGTCATCACCGCTTTGCGCTTTGGCTAGTAATTCCGTGATGTCAGTTTCTTTTAACAGGGTCTTTAAAGTCGTCTGATTCTTTTCATCTAACTCGCCTTGCTGTAAAAGCTGGTTAGCTGCATCAGCCACTTCTTTATAGTGGCTTTCTTCTTCAACGAAAGCATCGTAATCGTAGAAGCGGTCTGGGTCTAACAGTTGCAGACGAGCAAAGTGACTGTAGTGGCCTAGTTGGTCTGGCGTTGCTGTTAGAAGAATTAAGCCAGGAATATCTTGGCTCAGCTCTGCAATACGCAGGTATTCTGTGCTTGGCTTTTCTTTAGTTACTGTTAAGTGGTGGGCTTCATCGATGATCAATAGATCCCAATCAGCCAAAGTGGCTTGTTCAAACCAGCGGCGTTTTTTAGTGATGAACTCAAGACTCACTAATACCAGTTGCTCAGTCTCAAATACGTTTGGAGAGTCGGCAAAAGCTTCATCACAACGTTCTTCGTCGAAGATAGAGAAATACAAGTTGAAGCGACGCATCATTTCAACTAACCATTGATGCTGTAAGTTTTCAGGCACAACGATTAAAACGCGACTAGCACGGCCAGTTAAAATTTGTTGATGTAAAATCATGCCCGCTTCGATGGTTTTACCTAAACCTACTTCATCTGAAAGTAAAACGCGTGGCGCGTGACGTTGGCCCACTTCATCTGCGATGTACAACTGGTGTGGAATAAGGCTGGCACGTTGGCCAATTAAACCTTTTAAATGCGATTGCTGACGGGTGAACTGGTGCTGCCATGTGTTATAGCGCAACGTATAACGGTCGAATCTGTCAATTTGACCTGCGAATAAGCGATCTTGTGGCTTATTAAACTTAATAAAGTGGTCTAAAAACGTTTCTTTTAGCGTGGTTTTTTCTTCTGTATCGAGGCGAATACCGTGATAGCTCAGAATGCCATTTTGTTCTTCAACGGTTTCTACCTCTAGTTCCCACTCTTCGACACTGCGAATAACATCACCGGGATTAAAAATTACACGGGTAACCGGAGCTTCTTGTACTGAGTAAACGCGGTTTTCTCCACTGGCAGGGAATAAAATCGTAAGCTGTCGCCCCTCTAAAGCTACGATGGTACCTAATCCTAAATCTGATTCAGTATCACTGATCCAGCGCTGACCTAAGGAAAAATTCATGTTTGTCTCGACTTAGCAGAAAAAAGGCGGCTATGTTAACCGTAAGCAAGGGCCTATTCAATCTTGTTTCTCAGGCAATTTTATGCTTTTGAGGATCCAGTAGCGCGCAGATAAATCACTGCCTTTTAAGATAGTCGAAATCTTCTGATTTAGTGAAGGGAATTGAGCAGTGTATTGAGCTTTGTTTTGAACAAAATTTATGCCTTAAAGATAAACACAATCTATTTCTGTCATAAAACAGACTTTTATGACAGATAGGCTAAACTTACAGTGTGGCCATGAGTTTTTGATGGCAACGTCATCAAAAGCCATGGCTGTCGCGGTATCAATGCAACGATAGGAAGATGCTATGGTAAAAGCTCAAGATGTCGATAAAAAAATGTACGTGCTCGACACTAACGTACTACTCCACGAACCCCTCGCATACCTCTCTTTCCAAGAACATGATGTAGTCGTCCCCATGACAGTGTTAGAAGAGCTTGATCATATTAAGGATAGAAAACGTGATGTAAGCCGTGATGCACGTGTTGCTATACGCGGTCTTGAAGATATTTTAAGAGATGCCTCACCAGAACAAATGTTAGAAGGGGTGAAGCTCCCTAATACAACTGGTGAGAATAACTCAGATAATTGTGGTCGCCTTGTGATCATCAACGACCATTTATTTCCTGATAATGTCTCTGGTCTACCGGGTAATGAAAACGACCACAGAATCATTAACTGTGCCATTCATTTACAGCAGCAACATAAAAGTACCAAGGTTGTGCTGGTCACCAAGGACATTAACATGCGCCTCAAAGCAAAAGGGGCCGGACTGAAGTTTGTAGAAGACTATCGAACAGACCAACTCATTGACGATATTAAATTGCTCAGTTCTGGGTTTAAAAAGTTCCAAGGTGATTTTTGGCAAAGTGTTGGCGAATGTAGCTCAGAGCAGCAAGGGCGCTACACGCTGCATCATATTCCTAAAGAGCGCATTGAAGACGTTTTCAGCAATGAGTACATCGTTGATGAAACCGATCACTTTGCAGCGCGAGTGGTGGGGTATGACGAAAAACATATTACCCTCAAAGATCTCGGAGTTGAGCGCCTTATGCATCAACAAGCTTGGGGCGTTTCACCGAAAAATATTTATCAAGGCATGGCACTTGATGCTTTATTAGACCCTGAAATAGAACTGGTCATTCTGACAGGCCCAGCCGGTTGCGGTAAAACACTCCTTGCTTTGGCCTGTGCGTTGGAGATGGTGATTGAGAAGAAGGTTTATGACAAGGTTATTGTCACTCGTAATACTCCTGAAATCGCAGAGAGTATAGGTTTTCTTCCCGGCACAGAAGAAGAGAAAATGGCACCTTGGCTTGCGGCTATTACCGATACCCTTGAAGTGCTACATAAAAATGATGAAAGCCCCATTTCAAGCCGAAACTACATTATGGAAAAGGCTAACATTCAATTTAAGTCAGTAAACTTTATGCGAGGCCGCAGTATCCAAAATGCAGTGGTGATTTTGGACGAAAGCCAAAACTTAACTGCTTCGCAGTTAAAGACCATTATTACCCGATGTGGTGAAGGCACAAAGCTCATTTGTACGGGTAATTTGGCACAAATAGACAGTAATTATCTGACCCCAGTGACCTCGGGTTTGACTTACTTAGTTGAGCGGTTTAAACATTTTGAAGGTAGCGCCACCATCAATCTTAACGGTGTGGTGAGAAGTCGTTTGGCGTCATTTGCCGAAGAAAATTTATAGCTAAATTAAATCTTTTCTATTCAAATCAATGCTCACCTAGGTGGGCATTTTTTTATGATTGGGTTTAATCAATCCTTTTATGTTTTTATTTCGTAGCTATATTTTGATACAGGAAGTTTGGGTATATAAGCAGTTAATAATAACGAAAACTGAGAGTCATCATGAAAACATTATCGATATTAATCGGGGCGTCTTTACTCAGCGCGTCGTTTACAAGCATCGCAAACGTCAAATTTAAGCTAGAGGCATTGTCTGAAAACCTACATGTGCTTTATGGACGAGGCGGTAACATTGCCATTAGCACGGGCGATGATGGCATTTACTTAGTAGACGACCAATTTGCCAAGCTCAGTGATGACATCAAAAAACAAATTAGTCAGTTAAAACCTGGTGCGCCTGAGTTTGTGATTAACACACATCACCATGGCGATCACACTGGTGGAAATGAGAACTTTGCCAAAGCAGGGAGTCATGTCATTGCTCATCATAATGTTTATAGCCGTTTGAAAGAAAAGCATGGTAAAGGGTCTAAATATCTGCCTGTTTTAAGTTTCAGCCAAGATATGACGCTTCATTTTAACAATGAGCATGCGCAGCTTTGGCACTACGCTCATGCTCACACAGATGGCGATGCTGTTATTTTTTACAAGAATGCCAATGCAGTACACATGGGAGATATTTTCTTTAATTTAGGCAGTTTACCTTTTGTAGATGTCGACAGTGGTGGTTCTCTCGATGGGGTGATAAACGCGGTAGAGCAAACCTTATCAAGAATAGATAGCGATACTAAAGTGATCCCAGGTCACGGCCCAGTTACTGACAAGCAGGCACTCGAAGCGTATCGAGCATTACTATTACAAGCTAAAAGTGCCATGGTATCAGCAATGAGCGGTGGAAAATCGCTTGAAGAGGTGCTTGCTGCAAAGCCGCTGTCAGTGTTGAATTTAACTTATTCAAATTGGTTACCAGAAGAGCGAGTGACCACTTTGTTTTATAGAAGCTTGAGTGCGCCAATCCACAGTCATTAAATAAAATAAAACATACCCATCCATCAGGATGGGTATGTTTTATAATCACTACGACTAAAGTTTACGTCCCTAAATTTAAAACCTTGTTTTAGATCAATTATTTTTCTTTGTACCCTGCCACACTCAAAACAGTAGTAAGAGATCAAATCTAATTGAATGGGAAATTCACATTATGACTTCAGCGTTTTATATTCCAACAGTAAATCTTATGGGTGCAGGTTGTTTGAAGGATGCCGCCGACAGCATTCAAGCACAAGGTTTTAAAAAGGGCCTTATCGTTACCGACCAAGTATTAAATAAAATTGGTGTTGTGGCTCAAGTGCAAGCTTTATTAACTGAACGTGACGTGCAAACGGCTGTTTTTGATGGCACGCAACCAAATCCAACCATTGGCAATGTTGAACAAGGGTTAAGCATCTTATCTGACAACCAATGTGATTTTGTTATTTCACTGGGGGGGGCTCTCCGCATGATTGTGCAAAAGGTATCGCACTAGTTGCCGCTAATGGCGGAAAAATTGCTGACTATGAAGGCGTTGATCAGTCTGCAAAGCCGATGTTACCGCTGATAGCAATTAACACCACAGCAGGAACGGCATCAGAAATGACGCGCTTCTGTATCATTACCGATGAAGCGCGCCACATAAAAATGGCGATTGTTGATAAACATACTACGCCGCTTATTTCAGTAAACGACCCAGAACTGATGTTAGCAAAACCAGCGTCATTGACAGCTGCAACGGGTATGGATGCACTGACACATGCCATTGAAGCGTATGTATCAATTGCAGCGACGCCAATTACAGATGCAGTTGCAATTAAAGCCATTGAATTAATTCAAGCCAACCTGCGTGAAGCTGTGCAAAACGGCGAAAACATTGAAGCGCGTGAGCAAATGGCTTATGCACAGTTTATGGCGGGGATGGCATTTAATAATGCATCACTTGGTTATGTGCATGCCATGGCACACCAATTAGGTGGTTTTTACGACTTGCCACATGGCGTATGTAACGCAATTTTGTTACCTCATGTACAGCGCTTTAATGCCAAAGCTTGCCCAGAGCGACTAACGGATGTGGCAAAAGCCATGGGTGTCGATGTAAGTTCATTGACTGCAGAACAGGGCGCTGAAGCGGCGATTGATGCCATCGTTAAATTAGCGGCTGATGTAGGTATTCCTTCTGGTATTGAGCAGCTAGGTGCCAAAGCTGATGACATTCCAACTTTAACTGAAAATGCATTGAAAGATGCCTGTGGTTTTACCAACCCAATTCAGGCTACAGCAGAAGAGATTTCAGAAATCTTCCGTGCTGCAATGTAATTAAAAAGAACGAATTTGCTTTTTAGATGTCGAAGCCTTGATAAATTTATCAAGGCTTTTTTGTTTTTGGGGTTCGCTTTTACTTTTAGCTGAGGATTTTTTATCCTTATGCTTTATGTTGTCATTTGTAAGCTAGGGTCAAGCTATGTTTAGTAAAATTGTAAAGCTTAAAGACTATCAATTACTCACATTAGGTTGGATAGTCATGCTGTGTCTGGTGTGCTTAAACTGCACGGTGCATAGTTTATTTATTGCTAAACAGCGGGTTGATATACATTCATCGATCCTTTGGTCGCTACAAGAATTTGGGATCTGGTTGTTGATCACGCCGTTTATTTGCTTTGCTTTACAACGCAGCATGCAATTAAAGCAGTTGATGCTGGTTGGTATGATCTCTCTTGCTTGTGTATTAATGGTTAACACCGGTTTAGATGTGTTTATTGAGCAAATGACTTGGCAAGAAAGCCTTTTTTATAACTGGCATAAACATGTTATTGCTTATTTGGCCATAGTCACTTTGGTGCATTTTAAAAGCCGGTTTGTCGATGTAAATCGGGTACAAAGTAGCATCTCAGTTGCCCAAGCGTCCCGCTTATTTGTTAATCAAAAAACTGAAGAACAAACAGAGTTAAAAAGATTGCAAATAGAAGAGTTTGATATTGCGTTAGCAGATATTTATTTTGCAAAAGCCGCGGGCAATTATGTTGAGTTACATACCAAGCAAGGTATGTCGCTTGTACGCACAACCATGAAGGAGCTTGAAAGCAGCTTGCCTGCAAAAACATTCTATCGCTGCCATCGCTCTTATCTTGTCAATCTATCGCATAGTGAAAAGCTCATCAATGCGCGCTCTGGGCATGGCCTATTAGTGCTTAATAACGATATTGAAGTGCCTGTCAGTAAAAGCAACCGTTCAACAACTAAATTGCTTTTAGGCCTTTAAAAATAAAGGCTAGGGACGAATGGATGAATCACTTTTTGTCCCAAATCTATTGGATTCGTCACATAGCGCTGGGTTAAGGAACATCGATTTTATATAGTTTTCATCATCAAAATTCTGAGGAGAAAACAATATGAATAAGCCGTCGCTTACTCCAACGACTCGGTTACTACACTGGTCTGTTGCATTTACTATGCTAGGTTTGATTAGTGTGGGTTATTACATGGTGAATTGGGAAGTATGGTCTTTATATCCTATCCACAAAGCGTTAGGTGTTATCGCGCTCTTACTTGTATTACCGCGTGCGATTTACCGCATTAAAAAAGGCTTTTTACCTGCTGAGGACAATGCGTCTGAGGCGCTAAATAAAGTCATTCACTACGCCCATTGGGGTTTATTATTAGGTACGCTTCTTATGCCAGTAAGCGGCATGCTTTACTCAGGCTTTGGCGGATACGGTATTGATGTGTTTGGCCTGACTTTAGTGCCAAACAACTATACAGAGAATGGCGCAGTACCTTTCAATGAGACTATTTTTGTGGTTGCTAAAGTTGCACACTCTTACATTGCTTACGCGTTAACTGGGCTCATTGCATTACATGTACTAGGTGCGATGAAACATCACATCTTTGACAAAGATGCGACGCTACTACGTATGCTCGGTCGTGCTTAATTAAATGGAGAGCTTTAACCTTAGCTTTATTTATGTGGTTGAAGTTAAAGCTTCTCTTCGACCACATGCACAATACTGTAAAGCCCTTGTTTGTCTGGAAAGATTAAATTTTCATTCGTATCGACCATTTTCCAATCGGTCCGACAGGTACCTGGGTATTTTGGCGTAGTGAACTCAATAGAAATATCTATGATTTCACCAGATTCTACTGTAGGCAGGGGAATGCTATCTCTTGAGTAGCATAAGTTAGGGTCCTGAGGCGTCATACGTTTTAAATGTTTTTCTTTCCAAGGCACGGTGCCAATATTTTGCACCCGCCAAGTTTTAGTAAAACGCGTGTTAATAGGGATAGGTGTACCATCTGGAATAGTGACGTCTTTAATAAACTTGGTTGCAAAGCCGGTTTTTAGTTTTATTTTTTCATTCTCACCATCTGAAATATAAGCATAAAAATAATATGGCGACGCTATTAAGCAGATCAAGCTAACTAGCCATACCACATAGCTAGGTAAAGTCTCAGGCTTCAATTTATTCACTATAGCGCGCAGCCTAACAGCGTTAAGATTATTACTGTTAGTCGATACTTTTCTTTGTTCATCAGCTTTATTTGCTTGCAACAACACTACAAATTCTTCTTCGCTTATCTCTAAAACGGCCATTAATTTATTTTGCAGGCTTTCACTGGGTGTACGTTGACCATCAAGTACTTTGTAAAAATGAGAGCGGCTGCATTCGCATAGGTTAACTATTTGTTTTATGGTTAGTCCTTTTGTCTCCGAGACACGTTTTATCTGGCGTCTGAGTGGTGTCATGTTTATTCCTTTTTGGGACTTTTTAGTACTTTAAGTTTTTTGTCTCTGAGACATTTTTTCCATTGTACATAAAAAAAGCAAGGCATAGAGTATGTTGTAGGACTTTTGTAATACAAAATACTTATAAAGCATAACAATAACCCTAGCCCCAACGCCAAATAAGAAATTTAAGACAATGAAATGGTTAAAGAATTTTTGGTTTTATCTAGTCACGTCTAGTCGAACATGTGAAGAGTGTACTCTGATATTTAAACCAAAACAGAGTAATGAACGGCTATGTGAAAAGTGCCAAGCGCGGAGAAATGAGGTAAAGCAATGAGCTTTATTGAGTGAGTAGATTAGTTATAAAACCTCTCGAAGTTGTAGGTGTCGATTATACTTAATAAAACTTCTTTTTTAGAGGCGACATAATGAGACGAGTATGTCTTGTTTTCCTATTAATTATATCGACCTGCTCATTGGCTAAGCCATTTAATGTTGTAACAGGTATTGATAGACCGCCGTACTCTTTACAACGAGCCAAAACAGGGTTTGAAATAGAGCTATTAAGTGCTGTACTAGACAAGGTAGTGAATAAGCATGAATTTGTTATCGCCCCCTATGGTCGGTCAATTAAAATTCTAGATGTTAGAAACATAGATGCTATGACTACAGCCAGTGTCGCTTTGTATAGAGAATCAGGCAAGCTTAGTCTGCCCTATATTCAATATCAGAATGTCGCAGTGACTTTAAAAAGCGCAGATTTAAAGCTTGGGTCAATCAATGACCTAGAGCACTTTTCTATCGCTACCTTTTTAAATGCTAAAACGATTTTAGGAGACACTTTTAACCAAGCAGTCTCAAAGTCGAGCCAATACACCGAATTATCAGACCAATCTCTGCAATTACACATGCTCAGAAAGAATAAGGTTCAAGTCTTAGTAATGGATATCAATATATTTAATTACTTCAATAAGTTTCATGAACTTGAGGTTGATATTCACCGGATCTTTCCGCTCACTGCTTATGGACTTCTTATTAAAGAGAATGCTGTCAAAGTCCATTTTGATCATGCATTACAGCAATATTTAAATTCCGACGCCTACCTTTCATTAGCCAACAAATGGTCTATTGACCCTAGTCTATTAATACAGCAGTAAATTTTAAATTGCATTTAGTATGCATGTTATTTTTTTTACAGAGAAAAATATGCTTACAGCCTGGTTCTACCAGTTTCAGTTAGATAGCTTTTTCGATGGAAATATTTCTTTGTTTACAAAGTTTCACATTCTACTTTTTTAATTTAAATCTATTTAAAACAGTTTATTAGCTTCTTTGCTTAAGTGGGGTTTTATGTTGGTTGTTGTAATAAAAGATTCATTTAGTTTACAAATTTGTAAATGTAATTAGAATTTATTGCATACAATATTCTTTGTTGTATTTTGGACTGACTTTCGTGCAACTTGAGTCAGTCTTTTTTTTGCGTCAGATCAGCTGGTTATTGGCTTAATCCGTTTCCAACGCAATGGTAGTAATTGATTATCTGGAAGTAGAAGTATGATGTATAAATCTAAAAAGTTGTTTGTAGGAGCAAGCTTATTAGCTGTTTCTACCTTACCAACTTACGCCTCTGCAGCCGCTATGTGCGGTGCAACGACAACAACAGGCAATGCTTTAACACTTGGTCAAGCTGAGTGTATTTCAGGAAATGGACTTTATTTCTATGTAGATATTGAGCAGGATGGCACACCACTTAACATTTCCACTTCTGGTGGCACTGGCGAGGCCGATATTCTCGTAAACACAGGAAGTTGGGCAACTTCTAGCTCCCACATTGCGCGGACACAAGAAGCGGGCACAAACGACTCTTTAAAAATTACAGCAAATAAAGGTCGTTTGTATATCAGCGTGTTTGGGCTTCATGAGCAAGTACAGCTGTCTTTGACTAAAGCAACGTTAGATGAACAACCGGCTACAGATAAATGCCTTGAAGCAAGACAACAAAGTGGCGAAATAGCCTTGAATGAAGCGTTATGTATAGGCGGTAATGGTCTTTATTATTATGTTGACGTACCAGAAGACAACACTGAGCTAACAATTGAAACTCAGGGCGGTGAAGGCGAAGCGGATATCTTTGTAAATCGTGATGGCTGGGCAACACGTAGCAGCTATACTGCATCATCTGTGAATGCAGGCACGAATGAAACACTAAAAGTGACAGCTAATAAAGGTTTGTTTTACGTCAGCGTTATGGGCCAAAATGACGGGGTGAACTTCTCTGTTAAAACAGGTACTGCAACCCCAGATCCAGTAAACCCAACAGATCCTGCAACAGCTGACTTTGTGGTTGTAGAACCAGTAGTCGTGTCTATACCGGCTGCAGCGATTAATTCAAAAGCAGAATTTAGTGCAGACGTTGAGCAGATCATTGCCTCTACTTGGGCGCAGTGGAGCGAGATTTCAGCAAACTCTCCAGGTGTAGTCTCTGATGTCGCTAAAGCCATTCATTTCCTTGCACAGCAAGATAATATAAAAGACAAAGACCTAGATACCTTACTGTATTTTTTACGTAATTTTGCGGCAAATGGCGACTTTACTCAGTTTAGCCAAGCTGATGCTAAGTTAATCAGTGACGCGCTTCATGCGGTTGCCATGATGACGGAGTTTTATACCACAGGTGCGCCAGCAGGCTTAATCCATGAAAGCTATGCAACTGCTTTAATTAATTTAACCACAGCCGAAGGCGCACAGTTTATTACTGAGCAATTACCACATTTAATGGCACTGACTCAGTTTTATGCGGGTTTATCTAACCCATATGTAAACGACAATTTTGGCTATAGCACCAATCAAATCTTAAAAGCATTTTATGATTTAGCTTACATTGGTAAGCAAAACGCGGTAATTAAAGCGGCATTTAATGAGCATATGCTTGCCGTGATGTCTGTGCTTCGTAGTTATGCACTAGGCGAAACAGGCTTAGATATGCGCTGGAATGCAGATGCAGATCGCATGTGGATCATGCCGCACGAGTTTTTAGCGTTAGGCCATGTTGCAAACCTAGCAGAACCTGCTGTTCAGGCTCGTATTGATAGTATCGTAAAAGAAATCTTCGACGTGACATCGGCACAAGTTGATGCAGAAGAAGTGAAGAAGAAAATCACAGAAAGCTACCTTGAAACCGTAAACCGCAGCTGTGACAGTAGCGATGCACTGAATGGTTATTGCGCGGTGCCTAAAAAGGTGGAAGATATTTTAACCATTACTTATCAGTGTAATGATGCTATCACCATTCGTGCACAAGCAATGACAAACCAGCAACTTGCAACAGCATGTAGCAAAATGGCTGATGTAGGCACGAATTTCCACCAGTTCTTTAATACCAATATGCAGCCGGTGAGTAATGATAACAACACCAAACTTGAAGTGATTGTCTATGCAACGCCTGAAGACTATGAAGCCTATGGTTATCAATTCTTTGGTCATAATACCAATAATGGTGGCATTTACCTTGAAGGCGACCCAAGTGTAGCGGGCAATATTCCGCGTTTCCATGCAATGCAATGTCCACAAAGCTGGGTTGGCTTTTCATGTGACACCGCAGGTGAAGTTTATAACTTAGAACATGAATACGTTCACTATTTAGATGGACGTTACAACTTATATGGCATGTTCGCACACCATAATAATACGGTTTCTTGGGCCGAAGGGTGGGCTGAGTTCTTAACCAAAGGTCAGTATAACAAGCGTAACTTTGATGCCATTGCAGGTAAGACTGTTCCGTCACTGCGCAGCATTTTATTCATGGAATATGGATTTGATAATTTGTATCCATGGAGCTACTTAACCATGCGTTACTTGGCTGAAAACCATAAACAAAGTGTTTTGGCGCTTTCAAATGCATTGAAGTTAAGTGACAGCACGCAGTTTGAAACACTACTGGGTCAAATTGCGACAGACCATAATGATGACTTTATCAATTGGATGGTTGCAAACACCGACGCGGTTGCACCAGGCGTACTACCAGACCCTGTTGCAGGTGTATTCTCTGGTTGTGAGTTATTGACCACTTATGAGCGCGGCACGGCAAAAGCAAGTGTTTCAATCACTAACCCGTATGCTGAGCCTGTGACTTTGTACTGGGTGAACCCAGCAACAGGTGCTGCGGATTTAGCTAACCCATATGCAACCTTGAGTAACGGCGAAGTATATAGCGCTGATTTTTGGTCTCAAGGCGACCGTATGGCAGTTATGGATAGTCAAAATACCTGTTTAGGTGTGGCGGCGCTCACTGAGCTAAACAGTGATTATGTGATCACGCAAGCTATGCTACCAACGACAGATTCTGGCACAGACAACGGTTCTGGCACAGACACTGGTTCTGGTACAGACACAGGTTCTGGTACAGACACTGGTTCTGGCACAGACAATGGTTCTGGCACAGACAATGGTTCTGGCACAGACAATGGCTCTGGCACAGATAATGGCTCTGGCACAGATAATGGCTCTGGTACAGACACAGGTTCTGGTACAGGTGAAAACCCTTGGGCGCCAATTGCGAACTGTCCAAATACTGAAACAAACAGTGCCTATGACATCGCAATAAATGAAAAAGTTTGTATGACGGGCTCAGCACCTAAGTACTTCACAATGACAGTACCTTGGGATGCTTCAACCGTTACCATCGGTCTTATGGGCGGTGAAGGTAATGTAAACTTATATGTGAACAATGAAAGTAATGCTTGGCCGACGTCTGCTGCAGCTGATTTATCGAGTACCAATGCGGGTACATCTCAATCAGTTCAGTTTACTGCCAATGCAGGTCAACAGATCATGCTTCAGCTTGATGGCCAATTTACTGGTGTGACATTCCATGCCTTAGTGCAAAGTAATGAGCAAGGTGGTGGCAACTCAGATCCAACACCAACCGATCCAAATGACCCATTTGTAAATAATCACCCAGAGTTAAATGATGGCTTACCTGAAGATGAGTCTCGCTTCTTAGGCCTAGATGGTCAGGCTTTGGTTGAGCGTATTATGGCGTCTAACCCGCAACATGTGGGTGCCGTATTCAACATTAAATCGGGTCAGGCAAGATACTTATTCAGCGAATCTAATATGATGTCGGTGATCAGTGAGTTACGTCGTCAAGCGCGTACTATTGATGAGTATAATGCCTATAAAGTACAAGGCTTAATTTACTTCTTACGTGGTGGGTTATTTGTACAGTTCTTTAATCCAGATCTTGTGCCTGCATACTCTTCATCTATTGAAGTAAACCTAAAAGCGGCAATGCAGGATTTATTTGCAAGCGCTGGCATTTACGGTGAGTCAAACGACCAAGCATTGGCATTACAAGAGCTATTAACGCTGACTGACTCAGCTGAGATCCGTGCGCCATTCTACGATAACTACATCAATATTTTAGAGATGTTTGATGAAACATGGGCGGCTAAGCGAAGCCGAATGGCGGCTGCTAATGCCATGATGACCGCGTTTTTCCGTGCTTCACAAGCAGCGCCAAATGGTGATGCAGATTTCATCGCGCGTATGCAAGATGGCCGTTTACTAGATACCATGTATCGCTTCCAACGTGATAATCGTTATTTACTGCAAGCAGACGATAACTACTTCATTAAAAATGTGGTGAATGAGCTTGCGCGTTTCTTAAGTGTGCCGTCATTAAAAGATCAGGTTAAGCCAATGGTTAAGAACATTTTGGCATCAACCAGTCAGTATGATGAAACCGCGCCGTTATGGGTAAAAGCAGGCAGCATGGCAGATACATTTGACCGTCAAGATTGTGGTTACTATGACATCTGTGGCTTTGCATATTACTTAGAAAAAGAAACCTTAAAGTTTAACTATCAGTGTTCAGATACATTAAAGATCCGTGCTCAGCAGATGTATAACGATCAAGCTCAGTGGATCTGTGAAGTATTAGGTCAGCAAGAAGCGCACTTCCACAATGTATTAAAGACGTACAACATCCCTGTGGCAGATGACTATAACGATGCACTGGAACTGGTTATTTTCAACTCGTCAGAAGATTATCGCGACTATGCAGGTACATTCTTTAACATGGATACCAACAATGGCGGTATGTATTTAGAAGGTGCACCGAATGATCCGAATAACCAAGCGCGTTTTATTGCTTATGAACAAAATGGTGATGACTACTTCCATGTATGGAACCTACAACACGAGTATGTTCACTATTTAGATGGTCGCTTTGATTTATACGGTGACTTTGCACAGGGCTTAACCGCTGCTACAACTTGGTGGACAGAAGGCTTAGGTGAGTACATTGCATATCAAGACGGCTATAACCACGCAATCAATGTTGGTAAAGCGGGCAATGTAGCACTGTCTACTATTTTCACAAACACCTATGAGTCTGGCCAAGAACGCATCTATCGCTGGGGTTATTTAGCCGTACGATTCATGCATGAGCGTCATTCAAGTGATGTGGCACAAATCCTAACCTACTTACGTAACGGCGAGTATCAAGCTTATCAGCAATACATGGATGAGATTGGAGCACGTTATGACAATGAGTTTGCAAATTGGGTTGCGTCATTAGCTGAAGGCGTAAGCGGTATTGTTGAAAAAGGCCCGGACGATTCAGTGGCTGTAAACTCTGGTGAATTAGGTAACTGGGCGGGCGAGCCAGAAACGATTGGTACCGATTTCACGCCATGTTTGGCAACCGATGCAGCAAACGCATATGACTCAAGCAATAACGAAATGAAAAAAGGTGTAACTGTGGTTGAATGCATTTCACCAAGTACATCAAGCGCAAACTTTGTGTTTGCCAATTCAGGCTCAGAGCCGTTAACGCTGCGTATTACCACACAAGGTGGTTGGGGTAACCTAGATATCCTATACAAAGGTGGTAACTGGCCAACACGCAGTGACTACACAGCCAAATCAGGTGGTCACGGCAATACAGAATCGATTGACCTACAAATCGATGCCAATGAACACTGGCACTACTTCTCTCTTGACGGTCAATTTGGCGGCGCCAAGATGACCGTGGAGATTGTTGAGTAACCCTTCAACAGAAGTAAAAATCAGTTTCATTATTTGATACGTCCCTAAAGCCACTCGCAAGAGTGGCTTTTTTGTTTTTAGCATTTTATCTAAGGAAGCCCGCAATTAAATTAAGTTTCAACGAAGTAAGGGCAGTAAAAACAGACATAAAAAAAGAAAGCATATGCTTTCTTTTTTGCTTAGTTTGTATTTAAAAATTAGCGCCGGTTGGCGGTATTTTACCATTATGTGTTTTAGGCCTTTGATGGTGTTCATGGCCGTGCTCAAGCTTTTCGTTATGGCCATGACGACTTCTAGTTTGATGGTCCGGTTGCAATGGGGGGGCAGAAATATTAGGGCTAACTGGTGCTGCTTTCATTGCAGGTGCCTGAAAATCAGGTGTTTTGTGCGCCATCGCAGTAATTGGTTGCTTGAACTCAGTACTTTGTGTTGGTAGTGAGCTGGGTGGCGCATTTTCCTTATGCTGACTAGTTAATACAGAAGGTTTTAATGGTGCTTCTTCTGGTTGAGAATTATGCGTGAAAATAATGATGCTAGACACCGCCATTAACGCAATAGGAATGACAATTTTATTCATACGACACCTCTGAATATTGTATACATAAAATCTATCACTTAAGCAGGTCTAAACCAAGTTTGGCATGTATAAAATTGTAAATATATTAATGATAAAAAGTCACCATTAAGTAAGATTGCTTGCTAGTATTAACTTAGATCATTACCCCAAAGGAATTTGTGCATGATGATGCACACGGATGAACAACTAACCACATCACCGCTGCAATTTTACCGACGTGCATTTTGGGTTGCGCTTGCGATTACGATTATGCTGGCAGCAACACTGACATTGCACTTGTATAACCTTAAACTGCAACAAACATTTACTCAGTTCGAAACCCACTATGAACGGCTTAATAGCCAGTTAGATAAAACGCTGATGGCCGTTGATAATATATTTCTCGCCGTTAATGTGAGCTTAGAGCAACCTCTTAGTTACGAGTTTTCTCAACCTAAAACCTCTCCCATTATTCGTCATTCAAATTATTATTATCAATCTTTAGGTAAGCACTTTGGTGAGTTGGTCGGCTATGGTGATTTAACAGGTGTTGATTTATCGCATCCATATTGGCAAAAAGTAATGGCATTAGGTGGCGTGTTTAATACTTCTTTGGCTTTGCTTGAGCCTCTTGAAGCAATAGCTTACGTCAGTGATAGTGGTCTAGTTTTTGTCAAAAGAAGGCATACTCAGAACAGTGAGCTTTTGAGTAAAATTGTTTCAGGTAGCTTTAGAGTAAATACAGACCCTTCTAAATTTATTGTCAGTCAGCGATTGGAAATAGCAGGTAAAAGTTACTTTGCGTTCTCTAATCAGCGTATTTCAAGTTCACGTGCTCATACATTGATGATCTTTGATGCGAGCAAGTTCCAGGCATTATTCTTTGACAAATCACAACCAAAAGCTGAAGTTTATTTAACCGATAAATTACATCGGAACTTAATTACAGACTTGTCATTGGGCGAGCCTTTTTATCCAGACCAAGGTGAAATTGCACCATGGCAAGACGGGGTTATATTTTATAAAAGTGAAGCATCGCGCTCGCTTGATGTCGTTATGAGTGTGTCTGAGCAAGGCTTTGCAGAATCTATTATTTATAGTCTAGGGCTAGAATTTAGTTTCATTTTATTATTTATTTTAGCAACTTACTTTCCCTTGCACTGGCTTTGTGAACAAATATTTGTAAGACCATTGAAGGAGCTTTTCTCATTTATTCAGCAGCCCGAAAATCACTCCAATACTTATATTGTGCCTAAGCTTTGGCTGTCTGAATTTAAACAAATTAAAACCATTCATCAACGTCGCGCACAGTTATTTTCAAGGGTAAAAGAAGATCATCAAACGCTCACTGATCAACTCCAACAGAAGCAGAAGTTTCTGGAGCTTGCAGGGCAAGATAAAGAGCGACAAAGTGCAGTATTGAAAGGGGTATTAGATGCGGTGCCAGATGCCATTTATTATAAGAATACAGATGGCGTATTGATTGGCTGTAATAGATCTTTCGAACGCTTGCTCAAAACAAGTAAGCTAAACTTGCTTGGCAAAGACTTTAATGATTTTGACGAACATTTCCTTGCAATAACGGATATCGAAGCAAAAGTTGTAGAGCAGCACAAACCCTTATCTCAACAAATGAGTGTCGAGAATAGTACTTACTTTGTTACGGTCGCGCCTTTTTTCAGTGAACAACTAGGTGTAATGGGGTGTGTCGGGGTTTTACGTGATATTACTGAGCACCAAAAAGCACTGCAATCTTTGCAAGTGTCTGAATCTAACTTTAAATCTGCTATTGAGTATGCACCTAATGGGATCGCGCTTGTAAAAGTAGATGGCACTGTAATGATGTTAAATAAGGCCGCTGAGCGTTATTTAGGGTGTAGTAATAAACAAGGGCAGCACGTATCTACACTATTTGGTTATGAGAATTATCAGCAAATTTCTCAGGTATTAGAGCATTTATCAAAGCACAAACAGTCTGTTGATCAGCTGAGTTTGACACAATCTGGAAACTATCCGTTTCTCGATTTGCGTGTGTCTTTGGTATGCGACAGTGAAGAAATGCCAAAGTATTTTGTGATCCATATTCAAGATATCACAGAAATTACTACGTCAAGGATGGAAGCCGAAAGAGCCACACTAGCCAAAAGTCGTTTTATTGCCAACTTAAGCCATGAAATCAGAACCCCACTCAATGTTATTATTGGGCTGGTTGACATGGTAAAACGGGCTGTTACAGAGAAGCAGCAGCAAAGTCGCCTAGACACTGTCACGCATGCCGCTGAAACCTTGTTAGAGATGCTGAATGATATTTTGGATTTTGCCAAAGTTGAAAGTCATGAAGTGAGCATAAAAAATAACGACATTATTGTTAGTGAACTCTGTGAAAATCTTCAAGAGTTAATCGAACCGTTGGCAAACAAAAAAGGGCTAGCAGTTTCATTTAAAGTTGATGAAGATGTATGGCCTTGTTTATATGGTGATAAACAAAAGCTTACGCAAATTCTGTTGAACTTATTGAATAATGCTGTGAAGTACACACAAAAAGGCACGGTTAGCTTTGCGCTGAGTCTCACTAACTCTGATGCTGAGACACAAACCATTCAATTTTCTGTTAAAGACACAGGCATAGGCATTAAAGAAAGTGACCAAATAAAACTATTCGATGCCTTTACCCAAGTTGATGATAGCCTGTCTAGAGAACATGAAGGAATAGGCTTAGGGCTTGCCATAGTAAAACATGAAGTTGAGTTATTGGGGGGCGAAATCGCCTTACAGAGTCAGTTAGGTAAGGGCAGTGAATTTTACTTCTCACTCACTCTGAATAAAAAGCTGTCCTCAGATGTAAAAGTCGCTAAATCGTGTGTATATTTTGGCGTAGCAGTGCCTAATTTACTTGAAGATTTTGGTATATGCACAATACAAGAAGCGGATGTACTGCCAGATAATAGTCGTTATTTGATTGTTGAAAAAGGCAGTTTACCTAAGTTACCACTTACTCTTTTGAGCTCAATGACAGGCCTTAGACGCATTTATGTGAACCAAGCAGAGCCGCAAGTAAACGACATAGATTTGGCAGACATATCTTTGCACTGTGAAGAAGGGGCATTTCTTCAATCGTGCTTATCAGATATATTTTTCAAACCTCAAGAAGTGGCAGTGTTACCTGAGTCTCTTGAGTATGAAGCTAATAATCCAAAGCCTCAAAGCGGTTATCAAGGTGCATTATGTTATGTGGTCGATGACAATGACATAAACTTAGAAATCGCTAAAAATTTATTGCAGCAATTGGGCGTCAGTGTTGTTGTCAGTCAAACGGCAAAAGATATTTGTGATGCGGTCGATAACCTTAGGCCCGATATTATTTTTATGGATATTCATATGCCAGAAGTCGATGGCTTCCAAGCAGCAAAGCAACTCAATGATTATCAGTATTTAAATGAGATCCCCATTATTGCCCTAACTGCAAATACAGAAATCTCTTCTCAACAAGAATATTTGCATTCTTCGATGCAGGGATATATTAATAAACCTGTAACCATTGAAGAGTTAGAGAAAATATTGGTTAAGCATGTAAAGCCACAACGTAAGTTTTTTGACGAAGCTTTTGCGCTTCAGCAAATGATGGGTGAAACCACATTTTTAGATAATATGATGGTAAAGTTTCTTGAGATGTGCGAGAAATACATAGCGCAATTAAAATCAAATGTAGAGACTAAAGAAATGATTTTATTAGCGCATAGTATTAAAGGGGCATCAGCTGGGTTAGGGTTTGAACAATTAGCAGAAGCTGCGAAACAGCTAGAAGCAGAGTTAAAGCAACAACAAAAATTAGTAAACCCTAAGTTAGTCGTTGAGCTTGAAACGCAATTAATAAAAGTACAAGCGTTTCTGAAAAATAGAGCAAGTGGGTGTTAAATGGCAAAAAGTGCGCATATTTTAATCGTAGATGACGATCCGCTTAATCGTGTCGTATTAGAGAACACCTTGTCTGATGAGTACAGTATCTCACTGTGCGCAAGTGGTGAACAAGCGGTCAGTTTTCTAGAATCCAATACGGTTGATTTGATTATTTCAGACATCCGTATGCCAGGTATGAGTGGCTATGACTTGCTTGAAAAGTTAAAAGAAAAGCAGAGTACTTATTCTATTCCATTCATTATTATCTCTGCGAGTAACAGTTACAACGATGAAGCTAAAGGGCTTGAAATGGGCGCAATGGACTATATTACCAAGCCATTTAGTCCAGTCATTGTAAAAGCAAGGGTGAAGAATCACTTAGCGATTAAGCAAAAGAATGATTTACTCGAAAAGCTGGCTGCGATTGACGGTCTAACAGAGATCCCCAATCGTCGATTATTAGACGAAACTTTAGCCAGCTATTGGCAGGATTGTTCACAAAGCCATGAGCCCTTTTCTTTATTCTTAGTCGATATAGATTATTTTAAAGAATTTAATGATAACTATGGTTATGCAGCGGGTGATGAGTGTTTAATTAAAGTCGCCCAAGCTTTGAATGAGAGCAGTCATATATATGATGGTTTCGTTGCTCGATATGATGGAGTGCGATTTGCAGCGCTACAAAAGGGTAAAAATAAAGAGCAAATCTCACTGTTTGCAAAACATATGCATGATGTTATTGATGCGTTGAAAATCCCTCATAAAAGCTCGCCAATTTGCGCTCATGTCAGCATTAGTATTGGCATAGTAAACATAGAGAAGGATTTTAATGGTAGTGATCAGGATGTATTGAAGATTGCTGATGACGCGCTTGTGAAGTCACATATGCAACAAGAAAGGGTAACAATATTAAGCCGTTAAAAGAGTTTAACGGCTTAATGAAATACTTATAAAATTTGCAGTAGTGCTGATTGACCAAAACCAATTAGCTTTTCATCCTTAAACACCAGTGGCGTGCATTCGTCTTTTGTTACTTTGCCATCAGAGTGTTTGCTGTTTGTTGCAAAGTAAATCACTTTGAAAACACCTTCATCTTTTTTCACTAACTCTGTAAAGTCAGGTGTTGGGAATTGACCAAGTACTTGGTTGTAGTCGGCACCTAAGTCTAGGCTCGCTATAGTTTTACGGTTTTCTTCTTGCTGATACTGCCAGCGATTACCGTTGTGATTTGACGCCCAGCCTGGCTCAACGCCATCATCAGAAACAGCCACAATACAGCCTGAAAGTAATGGTGCACTTAGCGCAGCAACAAGTAATAATTTTTTCATTGTAGATTTCCTTAAAAATTCGTTTCAGATAATTTGTTCTTATTAGAGCAATATTGTTGCCAACTTTAAAAGTCTTTATTTTACAATTGCCTGTTGTTTTTTATACAGATTTTTAAGTGTTGACCCTTCTAAATTTTAGGGTAATTCACCAACTTTTAGCTAATTACACAACAACATTACTGTCTCTGCCATTGTTAAAGTTAACAATATTATTTGCGATTTCTTTCACTAATCGTTCAATAGATTCTTTCGCCGCCCAAGCTGTATGTGGGGTCAGTATTAAATTGTGACCTTGATAATTGGCAAGGGGATTGTTTGCTTGTGCAGGTTCAACAGATAATACATCAAAGCCTGCTCCTGCAATTTGGTTATTTGTCAGAATTTCAACTAAAGCCGCTTCATCAACTATACCGCCTCTGGCTGTATTGATCACAAAGCTGGTAGGCTTAAGCAAACCTAAGGTTTCCCTATTGAATAAATTTCGGGTCTCATCATTAAGCGGGCAATGAATAGATAACACATCGGCCACCTTTAACGCTTCGATGAACGCTGTTCGGCCAGGGCGAATATCAGTAGCGTTCGGTCTTTCAGCAATAATGACCTGTGCGCCAAATGCTTCAGCAACTTTGCCAACCGCTTGTCCTAAGCTACCATGACCAAAAATCACAAAGTTTTTACCCGACAATTCAGTGATCGGATAATCAAGACGACAAAACATATTACTTTGTTGCCAAAGACCATTCGCACAATCTTGCTGGTAGCGGTGAATATTAGTCATTAAGTTGCCAAGTAGAGTAAAAGTATGTTGCACGACTGATGGGGTTGAATAACCCGCGACGTTACAAACACGAATGCCCAATTCTTTAGCCGCATCAAGATCAATGTTATTAGTGCCAGTCGCAGCAACACAAATGAGTTTTAGATGAGGCAATTCAGCTAAGGTTGTAGCGTCTAGCACCACTTTATTCGATATTACAATGTCTGCATCTTTACAGTGAGTAAGTACCTGCTCTTTGTTCGTGTTTTGATATGTAACCAATTCACCAAGAGCCGACAAAGGTACTAGGTCAGTATTGGCGAGTGTGGCGGCATCAAGTAAGACAATCTTCATAAATTTAATCTGCTCTGTTGACCTTGGAGTTTACTCAAAGGTTTATAATGTGCTTAATAAGTCGGGAGTGTAAGATGAAAATAGGCGAATTAGCAAAGCGTTTAGATATTAGTAAGGATACTTTAAGGTATTACGAAAAGCATGGCCTACTGAGTTTTAGTGAACGCAGTGAGTCAGGTTATCGTATTTATGGTCCTAAACATGAAAAACAAATGCAGTTTATTTTAAGAGCAAAAGCAGTCGGATTTAGCCTTAAAGAAATTCAAGAATTGCTAGCAATTAAGGTAGAAAAGCAACATCACAGCTGTGGCGAAGTGAAACAACTCACTTTGCAAAAAAGACAAATTGTTCGTGATAAGATAGCTGAATTACAGCGTTTCGAAAAATCTCTATCATTGTTGGCAGATGCTTGTTGTGGCGGCTCTGAGCTTGCGACTGGCTGTTCAATTTTAACTACCTTGGAGGCAGCGGATGACATTGTTATCTAATTTCTGGTCTTTATTTTTAGTTTCAGCCCCTTGGTTAATGTTGGGGTTATTACTGGCAGGCCTTTTAAATATCTTCATACCTAAAAACTTTTTACAAAAGCACTTAGGCAAAGAAGGTGTGTGGACGACCATTAAAGCGGCTTTAATTGGTGCGCCAATGCCTTTGTGTTCCTGTGGTGTTATTCCTGCTGCGGTGGGGCTCAGAAGGGCTGGTGGCTCAAAAAGTGCCACCACGGCGTTTTTAGTGTCTACACCAGAAACTGGCGTAGATTCGGTGTCAGTGTCTTATGTGTTACTTGGGCCATTTATGGCGATTATCAGGCCAATAGCCGCTGTGTCGAGCGCGATAGTGGCGGGTTTATTGGTTGGCAAAGAAAAAGGGTCTGAAACAAAGAACTTAGATAAAGAGATTGAAATTGCTGCATCTGAAAATTCAGTATCTATGAGTACAAGCTGTTGCGCTCCTAAGCCAGGTGATGTTGAGGATGGCACAGATAAGCAGACAAGTTGCAGTAGTAAAAAAGCAGAAATAGTAACAAAGCCAAAAGCATCATGCTGCTCAATGTCATCTGATGAAGTGACTTTAAAGAAAGAAGAAAAACCCGCGACAACAAACTGTTGTGGATCGAAGAAACTAGAAGAGCAATCAAGCTGTAGTAGTCAAAAAGCAGAAACTGTAACTGGTACAAAAACAGCTTGTTGTACAACATCATCAGATCATGTCACCGTAAATAGTAGCGAAGCGTTACTTGAAAAAACGACAAGCTGTTGTGATACAGAGCTCCCAGCACAGCCTGTGAACAACGGATCATCGTGTTGCGAAAGTAAAAAAGATGAGCAGCAAGCAGCGTCTTTCTTCTCCAAGATAAAACAAGCCGTTCACTTTAGTTGTAATAAGCTACTTAGTGACACTATGGGGTGGCTGATGATAGGACTGTTTTTCGCTGCGCTAGTACAAACTTATGTACCGACCTCATTCTTGAGTCAATGGGGCGATGGCATATTGGCAATGGTTGTGGTGATTTTGGTGAGTATACCTATGTACATTTGTGCGACGGCTTCTACACCAATTGCTGCAGGCTTATTAATGGCTGGTGTATCACCGGGAGCCGTATTGGTATTTATGTTAGCAGGCCCTGCAACCAACATTGCCACTTTGGGTGTGGTTGCAACCGAGCTAGGAAAACGAGCCGTGAGCGCCTACTTAACAGGTGTGATTGGGGTGGCGATTACTTTTGGTTTTTTAACCGATTATTTAGTCGAGCAGTTTGGCTTTGAAGTTAATCCAGCCCATGGCATGGAACATGAGCTAATGCCGAGTTGGTTAACTCAAGGTTTGGGGGTGATATTGTTGATTTTAATGTTGCGTTTAGTTTTGATATCGTTAAAACAACGAATGAAATGATGGGCTTATCTGGTCGGAGTTGATAACCTTAGCATCCGACTGATTAGCAAGATAAAATACGACGTTTTTTTTACCCAGTAACAATGAGTAGTTTTGTGGATAAATACGCAGATATAAGACCTTACAATGATGAAGAAGTCCCAGCCGCGCTGTCTCGTCTTCTAGAAGACAATGACTTTATTGATGTTATCGCCAAGCATAATGCGCCAAGTTGGTTAAATAAATGGCCTTTCATTGCAAGACCTCTAGTGCGTAGCCAACTACGAAAGAAATGGGGCAATATCGCAACCGTTGAACAAGTTCAGCAAGAAGTAGCGGGCTATTTAGAGTTATTAATCAAGCGTACAACCAGTAAAGTGACTTTTTCTGGTTTAGAAAAGCTCGATAAATCTACCCCGTACTTATTTATCTCAAACCACCGCGATATTGCTTTAGATCCAGCCATCATGAACTGGGGCTTGCACTCGCATAATATGCAAACGGTGCGTATTGCTATAGGCGATAACTTATTACAAGTGCCTTATATCAATGAGCTCATGCGTTTAAACAAGAGCTTTATCGTTAAGCGCTCAGTGAAAGCACCAAAAGAAATGCTCAAAGCATTGAGCCAGCTTTCTGCTTACATCTACGACTCTTTAGATACGGGTAATTCAATTTGGATTGCACAAAAAGAAGGCCGAGCCAAAGATGGTGTGGATCAAACTGATCCTGCGCTTTTAAAAATGCTGCAACTGCAAGGTCGTCGTTTGAAGCTGTCTTTTGAAGACTACGTAAAGCAGTTAAAAATCGTTCCAGTGTCGATTTCTTATCAATACGAGCCTTGTGCCGTTGCTAAGGCCAAAGAGCTTGTTCATAAAAAAGCCCATGGTGAGTATGTAAAAGCTGAAGGTGAAGACATAGAGAGTATCATTGAAGGTATGCGCTCAGACAAAGGTCATGTTCATGTTTCGTTCGGTTTGCCGATAACAGAAGAGTGTGATACACCGGAAGCGCTGGCAGCCAGTATTGATAAACAAATTATCAGCCAGTATTACTTACACTCAACAAATTACATTGCAGGTGGCCAAGAAGAAACGGTGTCTGCAGAACTTAAGAGTGAGTTTCAAACTCGACTTGAGACTATTCCAAGCGAATTACACCAACAGATTTTGGCTATGTACGCAGAGCCTTTAAAGCGCAAAGGCGAATTTGTCTAAACATTATTTGATTGACGGAAGGGAGCTTTTGAGCTCCCTTTTTTATTGCATGCTTAAAGCTCGAACTCTGATCTTTCAATTTATATTGTTGACAACAGAGGGTTAAAAAATCTAAAAATAGATTAAATACCATACATTTTTAACTTTTGTTGATGGAACAAATCGAGATTTTTGAGATCCCCAGTCCATGTAAGGGGATCTGCCAGGTCAATAATCGCGGCTACTGTAAAGGTTGTTATCGCAGTAGAGAGGAGCGTTTTGCTTGGAATACATTGACCGATCAACAAAAAAGAAAAGTGATAGCCTTGTGCCAGCAACGCTATAAACGCTATCTAGCCAGTAAGAAAAAATCATCTGATGATCAAAGCGAGCAGCAAACTCCGTTTGATTTCTAACATCTTTTTTGTTTATAAATTATGTTTACTCTTTAATTCGCGCATTTTACCTGATTGTTTAAACTGTAGCAGCGTTGCAGACAGTGCAGGTACTAGGTGTTGGTGTTTCTTGTGAAGGTAATGGTATACATATTGTGAGTCTAAGGTTGTGAGCTTGATGCCAGAGTTGTGCAGTTTTTGCATATAAGGGTCTAAATAAAAACCGATGACAAGCGCCGCAGACACTTGTTTTTGCATCAATAAATTCAATAGTGTCGAAACACTTTTCACTTTATAAAGCTGACCCTTATATGGGGTAGACTCAAGATACTTGGCTGCTGCAGGATAAGTCGAATGGATAACCAATGAAGGCATATCAGACAAAGTACAGTCGTCACAAAAGCTGATTAAATTGAGTTTAAAATCTAATAATGGTGTATCAAGACGTAATAGATTCTGATAGGTGTTACTTAAGCCTGATATTTTAGCTAATTGTCCGTCTAACACCCCTTCATTAGCGGCTACAAGCGCACTGTCTCGGTTAAAGTCTATTAGCTCAACTTCAACCCCTATTTCTTTATAGGCGAGTGATATCAGCTCCACAACATATCTTGATTGCGCAGTATCAGCAGGGCGATTAAAAGTGAGTTTATCTGTGCTAGCTTGAATAAATGATGAAAAGAGTAACAGCAAAAATATACTTCTGTGTACCAAAAACAAATTCATTCCTTAAATATCTTATTTCACTGTTTTGTAAAATATAGCGAACTATAGCTAAAAATAGTATGGTACGCAGTCTGATTATTATGTATTTAATTTAGTGAAGCCGTTATGAGTTACAACTTGTGCAACCTACCTAGACAAGAAAAATACCAAATTCAACTCGATTACGAAGCCTCATTTTGGGCTTATCAAATCAAACGTGGTAAGAATTCTCGTGAAACGATTTACGATACTATCAATAATCGCCCACTTTCGGAACAGCAAATCTTAAAGCAAAAGTTTGAATACTACCTCAGCATGATGTTGGCAGGTTAACCTCCATGAAGGTTGAGCGCTTAGAGCAAATCGCCATTCCTTTGGTGAATAAGTTTTATCAAGCTCATAATGTTCGCGGTCGTGCTAACAAACAAGATGAAGTGTGGGTAGTTAAGAGTCAATCTATTGTTGCTGCGTGTCGTATTCAAAATAGAGCGGGCGAGTTATTTTTATCGACTTTGTTTGTTGCTGAGGCGTATCGCGGTCAAGGTATTGCAAAACAAATCATACTTAAGGTTTTATCTCAGCACACTCAGCCCATATTTACCTTTGCATACGCTCACTTAGAAGGGTTTTACCGTGCTGTTCAATTTACCTGTGTCGAAGCCTTACCAGAAGAGTTAGCGTGTATGCTCAACGCTTATCGACAGCAGGGCCGCAATATCATCGCCATGAAGTATCAGCCCTAGCGGCTATTAAGGAAGGAGATAACATGAGGCTAATAAGCATTGTCATTTTTTGGATATTACTGGTATGCAGCAGTGTCGTAAATGCTAGCGTTAGCCGCTTATCTCCTGCAGAAGGTTTATCACAAAGTTACGTAAATACCTTGTTACTTGATAGCCAAGGCTTTTTATGGCTTTCGACAGAAGCTGGCTTAAATCGATACGATGGCTATCGAGTACTCAATGTGTCAGGTCCAGAAGGGGTACTTGAAGAAGTCGTTCTAAATCGAATCTATCAAGATTCTCAAGAAAGGGTTTGGATAGCGACGCAAAATGTGGGTTTTTTCAGCTACGACGTGAAATCAGACAGTTATAGAAATTACTTTCCAGCCCCAAAAACGGAAGAAGACTATGTCAATTTTTCAATAAACCAAATTTTAGAAAAAGATGATAACCATATTTGGTTAGGCCGTTTTGATAATGTGGCTTTAATGCAGGTTGATACGGGCGAAATTGTTGACCAGATCCAGCTGCCTGTTTTAGAACAACGCACTTTTGTTAGGGCGTTGCTTAATCATGGCGATTTTCTCTTTATTGCGACCACTGATGGTGCGTTTGTATTCCAGCATTCATCAAAACAACTTCAGAAAATAACATACATTGACGAAGTCACACATGAATATCAGTCCAATACTAAGCGACTTTATCTGAAAGATACCAACACCCTATTGTTGGGGGCGGTGAAAGGGTTATATGAAATAGATATTAGCGACCTTGAGCAAAAATTTGCAAGCGGGTCATTTGATTGGCAATACAAAACATTGTTTGCTGATATTAATGTATGGGATATCGAGCCTCAAGACGATCATTTGCTCCTAGCTACAGATAAGGGGTTAATACATTTTTGGCCAGAAACAGGGCAAAGAGTACGCGATCAAAGACTGCTAAACAGTGAGTTTACCCTTGCTGATAGCAGCATTATGGAAATAGTGCGAGATAATCACGATGGCTTATGGTTAGCAACGAAAAGTGACGGGGCGTTTTATCTTTCAGAGCAAGTTGACCGCTTTAAAAATGTCAGCAGTTTGAATACCCAAGGGTCGGGGTTTTCACATAATACCGTTTGGCGAATGGTGGAGCTTGGAGGCTATATTTGGGCTGCAACCAATGATGGCCTCACCCGTTACGACCCTGAAAAAAATGAAACACAGATATTTTTAAAAGGGTATTTAGGTGAAGATGTCTATCCTGAATTTTCAATATATACGCTTCACTTGTATGAAGATAAGTTATGGCTAGAAACAAATCGAGGCTTCTTTGTTTATGATCCAGTCAAAGGCGAAGCAACACAACTGACAGGGCGTGACGAAGAAGAAACCAAAATTCTGCAAGATAGGCTTTATGGCGTTTATGTGTCTGAAGATGGATTTGTGTACTTTATTCACGCAGAGCATGGCTTTTTTAAGTACAGTATCAATGATAAAAAGCTGCACAAACTAGAAGGGGAATTTGAACAGTTTGACCCGTTTTTGTCTTTTTCATTTTTAAAGCCTTTACCAAGCCACCCAACGCATCCGTTGTTTTTTACAGGCGGAACTTTGTACCGATTTGATCCTATCTTCAATAAATTACATGTTATTTATGCAGTACCGGACGCACATCAAGATATACCCATTATCGTGCAGTCTTACATGATAGATAAAAACAATATTCTGTGGCTGTCACTTTCGAATTACGGGTTAATCGGCCTTGACCCACAAAGCTCTGAAAGAGTGCACACCATAAATTTAGAAGAGAATAACCTTGGCACCTTGATGTACGGTATGCAAGAAGATGATGAGGGCATGATCTGGATGTCTTCTCACAAAGGGATTTGGCGTTTAGACCCTGATAACCTTCACTTGCAGCAATTTACCACAGGAGATGGTTTACTCAGTAATGAATTTAACGGTGGTGCTGCGTTAAAGTTAGCAAACGGAAATATAGCCTATGGATCGGTGAAAGGCTTCACTATGTTTGATCCAAAGGTCAATAGGCCTAAGAAAAACTTGTTAGATAGAGTGAATATTACCTCGGTTGAACTCATGTCTAGAAAGTTGACGCACAGTGGCTTAAAGGTTTTTGAGGAAATAGAATTAGCCCATGATGACATAGGCCTTGAAGTGTCTTTCTCTGCAATGAGCTTTATATACCAAGATCGCATCGTCTACGAATACCAAATTTCAGGTGGACAAAGGATCTTAACCCGAGGTAATAACCGGGTTGTATTTCCAAAGTTAAACCCAGGTAGCTACCAGTTGAAAGTGTGGGCGAAAGATCCACTTACCGGAGATTACACACCGCCGGCTTCGCTCGGCATTAAAGTGAATTACCCTATTTGGCGCTCGCCTTTGGCAATTGCAAGCTATGTCTTTATTATCACCGTTTTATTTGCTTTATGGTTACGCCGAAAGCAGCGCATTGAGCAAATTTTATTGGCGGCACACAAAGAGACGCAAAATAGTGAAATGCGTTTAAAGCTTGCACTTGAAAGTAGTGACTCAGGGGTGTGGGATTGGCAATTAGACCACCACTTAATTTACCAGCCGAGACTTACTGCTGAGCTTGGTTACAATAATGATGCTGTGACGCTAGACGAGTATTTGCAAAAAATTCACCCATTTGAGCGTAATCTATTCAGGCTCGAATGGCTTGAATTTGTGACCACCAATAAAGGCTATTTTAATTGCACTTACCGCCTGCAGCACAAAGAGGGGCATTGGCGTTGGTATAAAGACTCGGGCAAAGTAATGGCTTGGACCAATGATGTGCCAGAGCGTGTAACGGGTACTTATACCAACTTAACCAGAGAAAAGATGTTCGCTGAGCGGGCAAGGTTGTTTGGTGCTGCCTTCGAACAAGCCAGAGATTGGGTGTTTATTCTCGACAAACAGTTGCGCATCAAAGCCTGTAATGCAGCCTTACAACAAGCATTTAATATCGTTGAAGAACCCAAATCTAGTTCTGCGTTGAACTTAGGGCTGCCAATTGCAACGCGAATGCATTATCTGCGTAAAATAAGTCAGTTAAAAGTGTCAGAATATTTTGTTGGCGAAGAACGGGTTGGTCTTGCCAATGGTAAGCAGTGTCATGTGCTGATTAAAGTGACTGCAGTATCTGATGGTAATGGTGAGTTGAGCAATTATGTGGTTGGGTTGACAGACATTAGTGCCCAAAAGGAGTCAGAACGCTCCTTGCAGCAACTTGAAAGTATCAATACAGTCACACAACTTGCAGGCAAAGCCCGTTTTATTGATTGGGTTGAGCATGCAATCAGTCAAAAAGAGATTAATCAGAGCCTAGCTGTGATGGCGATACGAGTCGACAGGCTCAAGCATTTCTATGACATTTACGGTAAATCATTCTTTGAAAGCCTTATTAAACATATTGCGAAACAATTAACACTCAGTCTTGGGCAACAAGTAAACATCGCATTTGCGAATGGCCGTGAATTTATGGTGTTGTTGGAGCGATTAACTGAGCCTGCTGAGGCGACCCAATGCATTACAAAAATAAAGAAACAGTTTGAGCAAGCACAATTAATTGATGGTCATAACATTCAGCTTATGCCATTTATTGGTGTCGCAAGTTACCCTGAAGATGCAGATAACGCTGAAGAGCTATGTCAAAAAGCGCGTATGGCACTTAATCATGCAATGGATGAGAAAAGCAGAGACTATCAATTCTTTACGCGAGCCATGCAAACCCGTGCAGAGCGAATTTTTGCGATTGAGCAAAGCTTGATGGCTTCCCTGAAAGAAGGAAACTTCATAAATCAGTATCAGCCAATCTTGAATTACCAAACCCGGCAAGTAGAGGGGCTCGAAGTTTCATTAAAATGGCCATCATTAGATGATTACTCTCAAGACGATGTGAATGATGTGGCTAAGCAAATTGGTGCCAGTCATCGACTTTTATTACATGCCTTGAGTGCTGGCCTTATCGAGTTAAAACAATGGCACTTACATCACCCGAATCTTTATTTAGCAGTTAACTTAACGGCAGCAGATTTGGTGCAAAGTGACCTGTTAAGTCGCATTGCGAATGTTATCTCGCGCTGTAATATTGGCGCTGAACACGTGGTGATTGAGATCACTGAAGCACAGACGGTGGTGAATTCAGAGCAAACCCTAAATTTGATGACCCAGCTCAAGTCGATTGGCTGCCAAATCCATATAAATGGCTTTGGCTCTGAGTTTGCATCATTGGCCTCAATGCAAAGTCTGCCAGTCGATGCTTTCAAGATAGCGCCTGCACTAATTAATCAAAAAGAAGGTGATCAAGCCGTGATTGCTCACGCCGTTATTAGCGTTGCAAATCTGCTTGAAAAGCGTTGTATTGCTGAAGGTGTAGTGAACGCTGGGCAGATTAATAAACTCAGAGAAATAGGCTGTGATATTTTCCAAGGCCCAATCTATGGCGATGCCGTTACAGGTGATTATGTGTCAAACATGCTAGATAAAGCTTGGTATGTATTTACACCAGAGGCTTCTTCAGAGGTAAAGGTTTAAGGCCGAAAGCAGTTTATCTAAATAATAGATATTTTTTGATTGAATATCGCTGTGGCCTTAAAGCTTGTGGCCACAGTGTCTGCAATATTGGCTATGCACCCGTTTGCTGGTCATCACCTTTATTGCTTGATTAGCTTCTGCTGCGCTTAAGCCCAATTCGACTCTCAGAGCCTCAAGATGCGCACGTTCTTCTTCATCGACATGACCGTCTATTAAACTGTGTAACACCGCTTCATGAAAGACTTCACGGCGCTTACGTAGCTGCTCTGCAAAGCTCGATGCTAGTAGGCCGGTTGGTATTGCAACCATACCCATACTTAACATAGTAATGACCCCACCAAAAAAGCGTCCTAGTGGTGTAATTGGCACCACATCACCGTAACCAACTGTGGTCAGGGTAGCCATTGCCCACCACATGGCTTCAGGTATTGAGCCAAACTTATCGGGTTGAACATCGTGCTCAATAAGATAAATACCGCATGACGCCATGATAAGCACCACAGACATAATAAAAAAGGCTGCCATTAAACTGCTGGCTTCTTCTTTAAATGCCGCCAGTAATAACTGCATGGCTTTAGAATAACGGGTGAGTTTGAATATTCTTAATAATCGAATGACGCGCAAGAACCTTAAATCAAAGGTGAAGAACATCATCAGTAGAGTAGGAGCAATAGCCAATAAATCAATTATCGCAAGCGGCGTCAGAGCATATTTAAAACGCTTTTTAAGGTTTGAGCCTTTAACTTGTTTGTATTCGATTTTATCGACACAAGACCATAACCTTGCTAGGTACTCCATTGTAAATATGGCGACAGAGCCAATCTCTATAACAAGAAAAACAGTGTGATAAGCCTGAGCAAGTGACGCGACTGACTCTAAAACAATGGCGATAACATTAACCATGATTAAACAGATCAAAAATACATCGAGTATGTGACCTGCTTTTTGGTGACGGCCGCTACTTTCAAGTAATTCTGCAACTTTTTGTCTGGTTGTTAGCATAATTTATTGTTGTGATTCATCTAACTTCAAAACCATATTAATGGTTCCCTCTTCAAAGTCACGAGTTACTTTAAAGCCTAGGCGCTTAGAAAGCTCAATCATGCCGGTATTTTCTGGCAGAGTAATGCCTTCAACAACGCCCACACCTTGGCTTCGGCAATACTCTATGGCTGCATTCATAAGCAGTTTTCCTAGTCCTAGGCCTTGGCTTCCTGAGCGAACGACAACCGCAAATTCCGCAGAAAGGTTATCAGGGTCCATTAATACCCGAGATACACCCAACGTGCGATAAGCGCTTTTATGCGGGGCAGAGACAATAAACGCCATTTCTCGGTCGTAATCAATTTGCGTCATTTTAGCCAATTGCTCATGGTTGAACTCAGGCAATTCACCAAAGAAGCGTTTGTATCTGTCTTCTTTGGTTAGCGACTGATCAAATTCTTGGTGGGCGCGCTCATCTTCAGGGCGTATTGGTCGTAAAACAGCTGCTTGGCCGTCTTTTAAGGTGACCTTCTGCTCCCACTCTTTCGGATAAGGTTTAATGGCTAAACGTTTACGATTAGCTTTGGCCTGATATGGGCGAAGTTGTATCGCGGCGTCTAGCACTAAAAATTGTCCTTCACTGGCAAGCACAGGGTTTAGCTCTAAATTATAAATATCAGGTTGATCAACCAATAATTGCGAAATACGCGTCAGTAGGGCACATAGTCGATATTTATCGACCTTATCGGGTAAGGTGCGCTCTTTTAGTACGCCTTTATCTTGCGCTGCGGCGATTAAATATTTTGCCAAGTTCATATTAAGTGGAGGGAGGGCTACCGCTGCTTGAGAGAACTCAAGACCTGTACCCGCTTCACCTAATAATATGACAGGACCAAAGCCTGGCTCGGTTTTGATGGCAATACGCAGCTCTTGTGCACCCGCTCTTGGCGCCATACGTTGCAATGAAAAGCCTTCAATAATGGCATCTGGGTAGGCTTCTTTAATACGTAGTAAGATGGCAAAGGCATTTTGTTCGACTTCATTGCCATCATTTAAATTCAGTACCACGCCACCCACTTCAGACTTTGAAGGAATAGACGGACTGATAAGCTTTAACGCCACAGGAAAGCCAAGTCGCTCAGCTTGCTCTTTTGCTTCGCTTGGTGTGAGCGCAATTTCAGTTTGAATACACTCAATTGAATAGTGTGACAAAACTCTACGAGCAAGGTGCGTTGATAAGTGGGTATGGCCTTCAGCGATAAATTCAGCAATCTCATGCTTTGCCGCTTGGCTATTGATTAATAGGTCGCTACTGATCGACTCAGGCGTTTGCGTTAAGTGCTTTTGGTTACGGCGATAGCTCACTAAGTGCATAAATGCGCCAACAGCGCCTTCGGGTGTGCGGTAGGTTGGAATTGAATGTTCGGCACACACATAGCGCGCTTCATATGCTGCATACTCTCCCATGAAGACGGTCATTACATAGGGGCGAGCCATTTTTGGAATTTTTTCTAAGGCGTTGGCAATGATCTCAGCATACTCTTCGCTCGGTGCAAGCGCTGAAGGGGTGTGGATGATCAGTAAGTTTTTCACCTCAGGCGCTTTAAGCAATATCTCTAGCGCTTGTTGGTAGCGTTTTGGTGATGAGTCACCAAATAAATCGACGGGGTTATAGATTTTCTCAGCCTGAGGAATGACTTTATTCAATGCCTCACGAGTTTGCTCACTCAGCTCTGCCAGTTTTCCTGAGCCTTGTAAAAGTGTATCAACGGCCATAATGCCCGGGCCGCCACCATTAGTGAGAATGGTCAACTGTTCTACTTGTAACAGTTTAGGGTGAAGTGCCAAGGTTTGAGTGGCAGCAAAAAGCTCACGTAAATCATTTACCCTTAGCATACCCGCACGTTGGAACATGGCGTCGTACACCGCGTCGTCACTGCTTTGGCCGCCAGTATGAATATACGCTGCTTCTGCGCCAGCGCGGGTGCGGCCTGTTTTAATTACCAGCACAGGTTTACTGAATGCAGCGGCTCGCGCGGCAGAAATAAAACGGCGAACGTCATCAATGTTATCGATATACAGTAATATCGCGCGAGTTTTCGCGTCACGGCCTAAAAAGTCCAATAACTCATCAAAGTCGATATCAATACAATCGCCGACAGAAATAAAGTATGAAAAGCCAATACGCTTATTCTGCGCCCAATCTAGAATCGTTGAGCATACTGCAGCCGATTGTGAAATAAACGCCAATTTGCCGGGCTCAGCCACGGTATGAGAGAAACTCGCATTTAAACCTAAGTGAGGAATGAGTAAGCCCAAGCAGTTGGGTCCAAGTAGTGTCACGCCTGCTTCTTTTGCAGTCTGCTTAAGGACTCTCTTTTGCGCTTGGTTTGCACCTGAAGCAATAATAATCGCATGTTGGCAACCAAGCTCACCGAGTTCGATGATGATTTGCTCTAAGGTATTTTTGTTGGTACAGATAACAGCAAGATCAGGCGTTTGCGGCAGCGCTTTAATGTTGCTGTAGGCAAGCACACCATGCACCGCTTTATGCTTTGGAGAAACCGGCATAATCGGCCCTTTAAAGCCACCTTGCAGTAAGTTGCGCATAACCACAAAGCCTGCACGCCCCGCATTATTTGACGCACCAATGACTGCAACTGACTTAGGATTAAAAAACTGGCTGATCCGCTTAACACTCATCTTCTGCTCCTTACCAAACATTTTTTATAACTTTAACACGTAACAGAGCACAGAAAAGTTGATTTAAGTTAGCGTTGTCACTAAATAACTGACTTTATACCAAAGTCTTATTTTGGAGAGGTCACTGCTTCTTCGGTAACCACTTCTCCATAGCAGCATCAAAAGCTTTTTCAATTTTATCTTTATCGCACTTATAAGGTAGGCTTTGCCAAGTGGTTGGCAGGCTAGAATCGATAGAACGGTTGTTTGGATCTATTTGGTTTTCTTTATAGCAATACGCGCCTTTTTTGAATTCTTTATAGGTTGGTCCTTCATAAACCATTTTTGGCATGTCTTTATTTTCGCGTGCTTCTTTGTGTGTTTTTGGGGTTGAGATACGGCCATTGCCAAAACGGTCAACCGATTGAGCTGTGTTAGTTGATTGTGGCGACGAGAAATAGTCATGCTCACCTGAGCGGATATTATCGAGCGCTTTGAACGGATCTATTCTCGGTTTTTCTAAATTATTTTTGTTTGTGTCATACACTTTAATTGCTTCTGTCGCTTGTTGCGTTTCTATTATTTCTGTTTGCACGGCAGGGGGTTGTGAAGTGACTTGTGCTTGCTCAGATGCCATGTTTTCATTAGCTTGTTCGGCTTGTTCGGCTTGTTCGGCTTGTTCGGCTTGTTCGGCTTGTTCGGCTTGTTCGGCTTGTTCGGCTTGTTCGGGCACTACTTTAGCTTCAAATTCTACCTTAGTTTCAGGTTCTTCTATTACTAGGTAAGTTTTCATCGTAGGCTGTGGTTTTGGTGAAATTGGCAGCACAAATTGCTTGTGTAAGAAATACACAATAGCAACATGTAAAAATACCGACACTAGCAGTGATTTTTGCCAACCTTTTAACACACCAAAGCTCTCCCTAATCTAGATACGGGTTTGAACCTATTCGGTTTAATTAGTTCATTTATCAGGTAAAAATTGTCATAAATTAGATAAGTATATTTTTAGAAAAAAGATAAATCCAAAACGCAAATGGCAGCGTAAACGTTATTCATTATCATTTATTAATTAATCTTTTTAAAATTGTATATGGAGTGAATGTGAAATTTTCGTTGTCTCTTATCGCGCTTTCTTTGGTTGCTCATCAAACAATGGCACAAGATCCTCAGTCTGATATTGAAAAAATCGAAGTCAGTGGAAAATACTTAGCGTCGGATGTATCTAATTCAGTTAAAACACCCACGCCTATTATAGATGTACCGCAGAGCTTATCAGTATTAACGGCTGAGCAGTTGTCTCAACGTGGTATTTCAAACATTGGGCAAATTATTGATTATTTACCGGGCGTAAATACTACGCAAGGTGAAGGGCACCGTGATGCCATTGTATTTCGGGGCGTTCGTTCTACTGCTGACTTTTATATCGATGGTCATAGGGATGATGTGCAATATTACCGCTCTCTTTACAATGTTGAGCAAGTCGAAGTACTAAGAGGGCCGAATGCACTATTGTTTGGTCGTGGTGGTACGGGCGGTATTTTAAACCGTGTCAGCAAAAAAGCGCAGTTGTCAGATAGTTTTGCTGGTTACAATTTGTCTTTAGATAGTTTTGGTGGCACGAGCACGCATCTAGACGTTAACCAGTCGGTGTCTGATGAAATGGCATTTAGAGTCAATACCATGTTTGAAACACTTGAGAACCATAGAGATTTCTACGACGGTGAGCGCGTCGGCATTAACCCAACTGCGCGGTTTGTGCTCTCTGATACGACGACTCTAGATACCTCTTTTGAGTATATTGATCATGAACGTTTTATTGATCGTGGTATTCCAACCAATTCTGAGGGGCGTCCGGCAGAGGAGTTATTGGATATTGTGATTGCCGATCCTCAGAATAATTATCACACAACGAAAGGGCGTACATTCAATACGGCATTAGAGCATTATTTTAGCGATTCATTGAAAGCCAATGTCAGTGTATTTTATGGCTCTTATGACAAGGTATACGCAAACTTTTATGCTACAGGCTATGACGCAAGTGAAAATAAAGTTCAGCTAGATGGTTATCTTGATGAAACCACACGTGAAAACTTAATTATTACCAGTAATTTGGTAAATGAGTTCACAGCGGGTGGGTTTGAACACACTTTGATTGTCGGTGGCGAATATATTGAGACCGAATCAGATCAATACCGTTTTAATCCTGTATGGAGTAGTAATCAAAGTGATAAAGAGTGGTTTAGTGTCGCACGTCCACTTAATCTCGATGGTTTTGTTGGTGTGAACGCCGATGGTCAAGCTGTCTCGACGAGCTTCTCAGAAGACTTAAACGACGATACCCGTGTCGATTTAGAAGTCACTTCTTTCTATGTTCAAGATCAAATCGCGATTAATGCGCATTTTGATCTAGTGCTTGGTGCCCGTTACGACCGTTTTGACATTGCTGTTGTGAATATGAAAAGTGCCACCAATGAACAAAGAACCCGTGTCGATACAGAGGTATCACCGCGTTTAGGTGCAATTTATAAGCCTGCTGAAAATGTCTCTTTTTACTGGAGTTACAGCGAATCATTTATGCCACGTAGCGGCGAGCAGTATACTGACATTAATGGTGACAAAGATAAACTCAAGCCAGATACGTTCGAAAACAACGAAATTGGTTTGAAGTGGGATTTAGACAGTGGTTTAAGTCTCACAACGGCATTTTTTAGAAATACCCAAAGCTCTCCGCAACCCGCTGATGATGACCCTGCAACGCTCGATGTTGTTGACTCAGATATTGAAGGTTTTGAGATCCAGTTATCAGGGCAGATCACTGAAGGCTTATCTATCTCTACCAACTATGGTAACTTGAAAGGCGAAGTAGTCAATCGAGATGGGTTAACAGATCTAACGCCACGCGAGTTACCAAAACATAAAGCGTCACTTTGGGCGCAATATCAGGTCACAGAGCAGTTAGATGTGGGGGTTGGCGCTATGTATCAGGGAAGAACTTATATGAATACCTCTAACAGCGCATTTTTGCCTAGCTACACCCGTTATGATATGTACGCAAATTATCAATTAAGTCATGACTATAAGTTACAGCTTAAGCTAGAGAATTTGACAGATAAAGTTTATTTCCCAAACTCTCATTCAACCCATCAGGCATCAGTAGGCCAGCCATTTAATGCGAAGCTTACTTTCTCAGGCCGTTTTTAATTAACGTTATTTATGACAAAAAAGAGGCCTAGGCCTCTTTTCTTGTTTTAATGGTCTCGATAGCTAAAGTCATCTTCACCAAGGTGTTTGCGTAATTGGCGTTGCTCTAAATAATCGTCGAGCTTTCTTTTGACTTGTCGCTTGTGCGAGTTTTGGCTGTTGCGATGATGTTCTTTAGCATAGTCATGATCAAAGTCATCATCAAAAGCGTCATAAGAAAAAGTTTTACCCACAATGCTCTCCAAAAATAGGTAAATAAAGAGTTGTCTGAATGTCTCGGCGCAAGGGTTTGGCCTTGACGTTTTCAATTGACTATTTACCGTGAAATCTTATTTTTGAAAAATGACTTATTTTTATCGTGAAGTTAAAAAGTTTTATCAGTTTTCTTTGATACTTGCTTGTACCTATTATCTTTTCATTTATGTTACATTTTATAAACTTCGGATAGACCTAATTAAATAGTAAAAGCTTTTAAGGAAATAAAGGTGAAAAAAATAATTGGAACTAGCATTTTTGCAACTCTAGTAGCTCTTTTTGTGCTTTTGAGCAGTCAAGAAGCGGTACTCTCGGAACAAGTCGATGTACTTCAAGCTAATAATAACAAAGCAACAGATATAGAAGAACTCCCCAAGCAGGCTAATTTAGACACCAAAAAAGTTTATAAATATTTACCTTTTCCTGCCAACGCACCTAATGAAGAGGAATGTCTAAATGTTCATGTAGAGAAGAACCTACTAACGGAAAAGTTTACATCTAATTTAGAAAAGTCAGCATATGATTCAATGAAACAGGGAAATGATATCAATCATATTGCTGATGCTATTTGGGATGCATATGGTTGGCAAAAAGCGCAAGAGTGGTATTACAATGCTCGTGTTATGCAGACGTTGCATGCTAAGCAAGATGTATTTAAAAAGCTTGATGGCAGTGACAACCTTATCCGTCGATTAGCTCATACCGAGCAGGCTAATGAGTTACCAAGCTTTGAGCATGAGCTCGCAATGATTTGGTCAAACTATCAGGTTAAGGAACTTGAAAAAGCGATTGTGGATGGAGAAAGTGATGAAATAATTTTTGGGTTATTGAGCCAAAAACTTTCTTCCGTCCCTCATGCTATTTTAAATGACCCTTTTGTTAGCCCTTTCACAAGCCTTGCAATCGGTTTAGTTAAAGCGAGACGTTACAATTTGTCCGCAAAAGTGTTGACTGAATACCCTAACTTAGCTCTAAGACAAGGTAAGTATGAGTCAAGGCTTCAAGTTTCTATTTTGAAAGAGCTCGGCATCACAGAAGTTTTGAAATCTGAGGAATTAAGTGACGTTACCGCGCTGATAGAAGCCTCTAATATTTTACAAGACACAATTTATTACCCGCATATAGACCTCAGATTTTTCAATAATGAAGTTGTCAAAGACACGTTAGTAAACCTAAAAAATAAAGGTTTTAACGTTCATTACATTCATACAAATGAGTTAAAACCGGAGCGTATTAACCTAAATCTAAACTTGCCGGAGCAAACACTTCCTGCCGATAGCCAAGCTAAGCTTGATTTGTGTAAAGAGAAAAGGGGTTGGTGGAGGAGTCGACAATTTAAACATCAGGCGCTTGATATGTTCGAGTCTTCAGCATTTATCAAACAATTAACGTCTTCTCCTGAATACCAGTATTGTCAGGCTATGAAAAATAGCAATGAGGGCATTGAACTTTTATTAAAAAATAAAGAACTAAAAGCAGTTTCTATAATAAAAAGTTACATAAGAGAGAATAATATCTCTAGTCTTGATGCTGTTTCATTGGAGGATTTTGCAGAAAAAGAGGTGTCACAATTAGACAGAGATGTTTTAGTTTTACTTTTGTCTGAGCAATACCTAGGTGCAAATAAATATTCACAAAAGGAAGTGTTAGATAAATTCAAGGTTGTGAATTTGACCTTATCAAATCAGCATTTATACATTTTACCCATCTTTATTAAAAATGGTGGTGCGGTTACTTTGTGGCTTGATGAAGTAACGCCTTCACAAGAAGAAGTGACTCTCCTATTAAACGCGCTTGCAGAAGATGCCGATTTTGAAAAGTTCTCCCTAGTAAAGAGTAAATTTTCGGAAAATGTAAATGATACGGCTGAATTAGATCATTTTTATTTCTTCCTAAAAGAGTTTAGTAGCTTTTCTTTCTCATTTGGTGGCAATGCTGCATCACGTCAAAATCAAGATTTTGTGGCGTATTTTCAGCAAAACGGGTATCGAGTAGAAGACCATCATAGACGTGTGATGTTTAAACATAAAGAAAGCAACGCCGAAGATTATCAATTTTTAGTAAGTGCATTTCCAGATTTAGAGATATCAACAGTACCTGAATATTTTGAGGTGAATTGTCTTTAAATAATTAAAAAGCCTAGGAGCGGTGAGGTCCTAGGCTTTGTTGAATTTAATCTGAGCAAACTAGTTGTGCTTTAATTGTTTCTAATAAAAAAATCTCTCTCTGAATCGACAGACCTTTCTTTTCGCTTTGGGCCAAAGTTTGCTTGTTATGGGCAATTGCTTCATCAATATTGACCCAAACAGGGCGCATACCATTCGCCACTTCGTAGTGTTCCATCTGTGGTTTATCAAACTCTCCGCAGATCTCACATTCATAACAATCAGACACGATGTGCACATAGTCGAAATCGTCTTTGTACCAAGCACGAACTTCTTCAAATCGACCAAATTCAGAGCATTGGGTAATACTTTTAACGCCGGTTTCTTCTTGTAATTCACGAAGTAATGCAGCTTCAATGGCCTCGTTTTTGTCAACGCCACCACCGGGCAGCGTGTAATCGTCATAACGCTCTGTGAAGAGTAATAGAATGTTGTTGCCGTTTAAAACAATGGCGCGTGCGGTATGACGAGTGAAAATTGAACCTTCGGGTTTGGTAGGGGGTGTATTGAGTAACTGCATTGAAAAACTGACCTATAAAATTCCGGCTGTCAGTATAACGACTAGAATGTGTGATTACAGCTTTTGAGGCAATATTTGAAAATAACAAAAGGGCTCAGAAAGAGCCCTTAAAATAATCTAACTCGGGTTAAAAATTAAAAAGGCGCAGGGTAGCGGCTGAATATGTCAGCTACGTCATTTAATGCTTCTTCAGAAAGAGACATATCAAATGCGGCTATGTTCTCTTTTAATTGACTCATATTGGTTGCGCCAATAATGGTTGAGGTCACGCCTTTGACTTGGTCGCACCATGCAAGGGCCAATTGTGCGGGCGTCATATTCAGTTTTTTCGCTAAAGCCACGTATTCGGCAGTGGCAAGGCCAGCTTGTTCAGTGTCCCTGAATAAACCTTGGCGCTGAACCAGTGTCCAGCGACTGCCCTCTGGACGAGCACCATTTAAGTATTTACCGGTTAGCATGCCAGCGGCTAGCGGTGACCAAGGTAAATAAGCAATGTCTTCATGCCAGCAGTTTTCAATTAAATATGGCCAGTCTTTGGCATGCAATAAGCTGAATTCGTTTTGAATTGATACAGG
Source organism: Pseudoalteromonas sp. NFXS53 (assembly GCF_056629255.1). Classification (NCBI taxonomy): domain Bacteria; kingdom Pseudomonadati; phylum Pseudomonadota; class Gammaproteobacteria; order Alteromonadales; family Pseudoalteromonadaceae; genus Pseudoalteromonas; species Pseudoalteromonas sp. NFXS53. The sequence goes on from NZ_JBWVBR010000004.1 coordinate 167,790, forward strand.
CTTTACTAAATTATGCTGCTCAGCAAGGCGCAAATACGTGTTTATGCCCCATGTGGTGTCGTCAGATAAACCCCAATGACGGATTTTTCCAGCTTTAATACTCTTTGTTAATGCTTCAAGAATGGCTTCCATACTGGCGATTTCAGCTTGCGTATCGACATCTACAAAGTTATGACCATTAGGTTTGTGCTGTGCAAAATGCGGAGATTGACGGTTAGGCCAGTGCAGTTGGTAAAGGTCAATGTAATCGGTATTTAACCTTGCTAGTGAATCATCAATGGCTTTATAAATGGCTCCGGGTGTAATAGGCCCGCCATTTCTAACCCAGCTTAAGCCCGGGCCTGCAATTTTGGTGGCAATCACCACCTGTTCTCGCTTTTCTTTATGACGTGCAAGCCAGTTACCAATAATGGTCTCAGTTTTGCCATAAGTTTCTGGTGAAGGCGGAACTGCATACATCTCAGCGGTATCAATAAAGTTGATCCCTTGACTGAGGGCGTAATTGATTTGTTCATCGGCATCATGCTGATTGTTTTGCAAGCCCCATGTCATACTACCAAGACAAATACGAGAAACATCGATTTGACTGCTGCCTAAACGACTAAATTGCATGTGCGCTCCTTGAGTTAATTGCTCAGAGTGTTTTAAAAACTGAGACATTACTTTTTATTAAGTAGTTAGTGTAGTTGATCTTAAAGCGCAGTAACAGTTGCAATAAAAGCAGAAGTTGCGCCATAATGACTGTGTTTATATACAGTCTTTCATATATGCGTAAATTTATCCACATAGACATGGACTGCTTTTATGCCGCGGTGGAAATGCGCGACAATCCGGAGTTGGCTAAAGTGCCAATGGCGATTGGCGGCAATAGCAACCGTGGTGTTTTGGCAACATCGAACTATATTGCTCGTGAATATGGTGTACGTGCTGCTATGTCGAATTATCAGGCCAAAAAGTTGTGCCCGCATTTGCGCATCGTGCCGGGGAGAATGTCGCTTTATAAAGAAATCTCGCAGCAGATAAGAGCCATTTTTGCCCGTTATACCGATTTAATTGAACCCTTGTCTTTAGACGAAGCCTACCTTGATGTGACGGACTGCACGCAATGCAAAGGCAGCGCAACTTTAATTGCTCAACAAATTCGTGATGAAATCTTCAAAGAAACTGGTTTAACTGCTTCGGCTGGAGTTGCCCCGATCAAGTTTTTGGCAAAAATTGCCAGCGATGAAAACAAGCCCAACGGCCAATTTGTGATCACCCCAGATAAAGTCGATGCATTTATTGAAGACCTACCACTTAAAAAAATCCCCGGTGTAGGCAAAGTGACGATGCAAAAGTTACTTGCCCATGGCTTTGAGTTTGGTCGCGATATCAAAAATGCCGATGAAATCTTATTAAAACAACAGTTCGGCAAACTAGGCGATATGTTATGGCGCCGTTGTCATGGCATTGATGAGCGCCGCGTCGAAACTGACCGTGTGCGCAAGTCAGTTGGAGTAGAAACCACATTTGAAAAAGACACCACTGATATTGACGTGTTGAAAATGCGCATCATCAAACAGTTATTACCTGAGTTAAAAGTTCGCGCTAGTAAATATCTGGACGAGCAACATATTATAAAGCTGGGCGTAAAAGTGAAGTACTTTGATTTTCAGTTGGTTAGTAAAGAGTGCCAGTTTGATAAGTTAGACAGTGCGTTATTTTGCCAATTATTAACCGATTTACTTGAAAGAAATCAGGGGCACAAAGCCGTGCGTTTAATTGGTATTCAGGTGGGGTTATCGGCGAAAGAAACCAGCCATAACCAAATGCATTTGTTTTCTTAAGTGTTTTTTATTTAAGTTATCTCCTTATTTATTTACCCGACATAAAGTCGGTGCTACCGAGTAGAGCAGGGTTTAGCAATTCACCTAATAGACTCTGAAATAAATTCAGAGTGACGGTGCTTATTATTTACTCGCTAACTTGCTCACTCAAATCTGGCTAACTAAAAGCTTACTGCTTACCACAAAATGACCCGACATAAAGTCGGTGCTACCGCCATAATAACCTTATGATTTATAGGGTGACTAAAATCTTAATTTGAAATTGTAAATTTCGTGTTAAGGTGAAGTGAGCGTATAACTACAACTGAGAAAAGGAGTATCTGATGCAGTCTATTCTGATTGTATTATTTGGTATTGCCGGCATGCTATTTGGCTGGTTTGTCTATTCTAAGTTCATCGCCACGAAGATTTTTAAAATGGACGATAACTTTGTTACCCCAGCCCATGAGCTTAATGATGGGGTTGATTATGTGCCAACCAATAAACTGGTACTTTGGGGGCACCATTTCACGTCAGTAGCAGGGGCAGCGCCGATTGTTGGGCCTGCCATTGCAGTGTACTGGGGCTGGGTACCAGCCGTACTTTGGGTAGTATTTGGTACGATTTTCTTTGCTGGTGTGCATGACATGGGCGCACTTTGGGCCAGTACGCGCCACAAAGGTAAGTCAATGGGCGCTCTATCTGAAAGCGTAATAGGTAAACGTACGCGCGTATTGTTCATGATAGTGGTGTTCTTGTTGCTGCTAATGGTTAATGCGGTATTTGGTGTGGTTATCGCCAACTCATTAGTGGCAAACCCGAGTGCGGTGGTGCCTGCTTGGGCGGCCATTGTTGTTGCACTTATTATCGGGCAGTTATTAAAGCGTCAGATCCCACTTATTCCTCTGTGTGTGATTGGTGTTGCAGTGCTTTACGCAACGATTTTCATGGGTGCAGAAATGCCGGTGTCATTACCAACAGAAATGTTTGGCTTAACCGACAAAGCAAACTGGATAGTCATTTTATTTGTCTATGCAGCAGTTGCCTCTCTCTTACCTGTTTGGATGTTATTGCAGCCACGTGACTTTATTAATGGCATGCAGCTATTAGTGGGTTTAGTGTTACTTTATGGCGCCGTATTTGTGGTGATGCCAGATATCACCGCGCCTGCATTCAATACACAAACCGCCATTGATACGCCGAGTATAATTCCGCTGTTGTTTGTCACTATCGCGTGTGGTGCGGTATCTGGCTTCCACGGCATTGTGTCGTCGGGTACGAGTTCTAAACAGCTTGATAAAGAAACAGATGGCCGCTTTGTTGGTTACTTAGGTGCGGTAGGTGAAGGGTGTTTAGCACTGATCACGTTAGTTGCGGTTAGTGGTGTGATGTTGGCCGTGTCACCAGAAGAATGGCACGAGATATACAGCCATTTAGGGGCGGGAAGTGTCAGCGCCTTTATAACTGGTGGTTCAAATCTTATCAGTGAAGGGTGGGGCTTCTCAGCTGAAATTGCGGCGACCTTATTGGCTGTAATGGTAGTGTTATTTGCCGGTACGACTATGGACTCGGGCGTGCGTTTGCAGCGATATATTATCCAAGAGTGGGGCGATATTTATAATATTGGCGTGCTTAAGAATGGCTTAGTCGCAACCTTTGTTGCGGTAGCATGTTGTTTATTGCTTGCATTTGGTGCTGGTGGCGCATCGGGTACAGGTGGTATGGTGTTATGGCCGCTATTTGGTTCGACTAATCAGATCTTAGCAAGTTTGACTTTACTCGTGCTGTCTGTGTATTTAATCAAGCTAGGTCGACCAGCTAAATATACGCTTATTCCTATGGTCTTTGTGATCTTGATGGCTTTCTTCGCGGGCTTAATTAAGCTGGTAGAATACTACGAGAAAGGTAACTGGCTGTTGGTGGTTTTAGATTTAATTGTGTTAGTAGTCAGTGTCTTGGTGATGCTTGAAGCTTGGTCGGTGATAGGCAAACACAAGAAGAATAAAACCAGCGACGAAGGCGAAACTGCGAATTAATCTCAATTGCTAGAAATAGCAAAGTAAATAACCGATAATTGGCCCTAATTGAATAACAATAAGGGCCTTTTTTATGTCTTTTCCTCTCGCGATTGCTTTTAACGGTAATCTTCCAACTGACGCAGATGCTGTCATTGTGATCACCGGCAATGTTGAAGATTTAGGTCAAGCAGAACTAAATGACATTGTTGCACCTGCACTGGCAATTGATGCACGCATTAAACAAAAAGCATCATTACTATTTGCAGAGAACTTACCGGGCAAACGTCTTATTGTGGCACCAACTGGGCCATTAACACGTGACTATGATGACGTACGTCGTATCTTCGAAGCTGCTAAAAGCGCTATCACCGAAGCCAAAGCAGCAGGTGTTACTCAGCCTGTGTTACAGCTTGCGTCTATTGCTGATGATGCGCGTTACACGCAAGCTTTAGAAGTTGCATTTTTAGGCATGTGCCAAGCGTTATGGCAGCCTCTTGAAGCAAGAGAATATCATGGTGAAAGTATTGAGCCAGTTAAGCAGGTATTTTTAGCGGGGGCTAGCGAAGAGCAAGTTAAACAGCTAAATGCCATTGCGGCAGGTCAGTATGCGGCAAGAGATTTATGTGGCACTGAGCCTGAGCGTATGGCACCACCTAAATTTGCTGATTACTGTGTTGAGCTGTTAAAAGGCTCTGTCGTTGATGTTGAAGTGATCGACAGCATTGACACAATCAACAAAGACTACCCAATGCTTGCAACCGTTGCGCGCGCGTCTTATGCGGTAGAGCGCCATCATCCTCGTGTTGTGAAAATGACCTACGAGCCTGAAGGAAGCGTTGAAAGAACCTTACTATTCGTAGGTAAAGGCTTAGTGTATGACACAGGTGGTGCAGACCTTAAAGTCGGTGGTTTCATGGCTGGTATGAGCCGTGACAAAGGCGGTGCAGCATCGGTGGCAGGTTTCATGAAAGCAGTAGCTGATTACCAGCCTAAAGGCGTTAAAGTCATTGCATATTTAGCGGTTGTTCGTAACTCAATTGGCTCTGATTGTTTCGTACCAGATGAAATTATCACTTGTCGTGAAGGGTTACGCGTTCGCATCGGTAACACAGATGCAGAAGGCCGTCTGGCAATGGGCGACCTACTGAGTGAAGTGAAAGACCTTGCGAAGAATGAAGTAAACCCTGAGCTATTCACAGTGGCAACATTAACCGGTCACGCTGCTCGTGCTGTGGGTCCTTACAGTGCGTACGTTGAAAATGGCCCAGCTCGCGCAACTAATGTATCTCGCCAGATTGCTGACTTAGGTGACTTATGGGCAGATACAGCAGAAGTAAATCGTAGCCGTCGCGAAGATTACGATTTTGTTCAGCCGCGCACGCTAGCCGATGATGTTCTTTCAAGTAACAATGCGCCATCAGCGGTCACAGCACGTGGTCACCAATTCCCAATGGCGTTCTTAGCGCTAGTGGGTGGTCTAGACAAACACGGCTTAGACTCGGAGCAACCATTACCTTATGTGCACATGGACATTGCAGGTTCTGGTGTTGAAGGCGGTGATTGGCAGCACGGAAAGCCAACGGCTGCTACAGTCGCGAGTTTATTTGCTAGATACTGTTTATAGATTGATAAACGTGAAAAAGGCGCATCATGCGCCTTTTTTTGTTTTTGTATGAGAACTATAACCAGCGGAGCGCTTGTTGTACGTCTTCTTGATAGTCATTGACTGGTGAGTTTCTGTCAGCAACCAAGATCATATTGGCTTTATCTTCACTTGAGATCACACCTGTAAAACGCGCATCGTTAAACTTACCCAGTTGCTTGTCTTGAACGTCACCTGAGTGAGGAACAACAAATACAGTGACAGGGCCGTGATCAGATTGAAAAACCAAATGTAAACTGCGTTGTCCTTTAAAATGACAAAAAGTCGCGTAGGTCACTTTGCCAGGTAAGGACTCAAATTTTCCTCCTAACATAGCAAGCTTCTCGTTGACCGCTTGTAAGCCAACCTCTTTGTCACGCTCTAGCGCTTTTACTTCATAATAAACATGCGCTAAAGCATGTTCACCAGCTTGTAGGTCATTCGAGCCACCCACACTCAAGAAGTATAAGCTGACCGCTAATGTGATTGATGCTGCGGTCGCAAAAGGCTTGTTAAAACGGCCAAACCAGCCTTGCGTCACATTACTTGCAGGCGCCTCTTTGGTTTGCGTCATCAGCTTTTCAGTGAGATCTGGTGGCACAGGTATATCGAGTGCTAGGTTTATTTTGTCGTCTAACAACATCAACTCATCTAGCAGATTTTGATGTTCAGGGTTCTGTTGTGCAAACGCAATGACTTCTGGATCGTTGGGATCGGCAAATGCGCGACGACGAAATTCTAATTCATCCATCAGTTTGTGGCCCCCGTCATGGTTTGTGGTTGAGACATCAACGCCTCTTTTAATTGGTTACGAGCGCGATAAAGACGCGTCATTACTGTGTTTTTGTTCAGCTCTAAAATCTCAGCTATTTCATCACCAGAGCACCCCATGACAACCTGCAAAAGTAACGGCTCTCTGTATTCAATCGAGAGCTGACTTATGTGTCTTTGGATCACCGTTTGTTCCATCTCTGAATCTAACGTGGTGCTTTGGTTATCGACTATGGTGTCGTTGTCGACATCGGCATAATCGAATTGTTTACGTTCAAATCGTCTCGCATTTTCGCGACGCACTATGGTTAATAACCAAGGTTTTACCGCTTTCTCATCTTGTAAAGAATCTAAAGCTCGCCACGCACGCAAAAACGTCTCTTGTACTAAGTCTTCTGCTACAGTCGGATCTTTGCTAAGCCAGTAGGCAAAGCGATAAAGCTCCGTCTGATACTGCTTAACCAACTCTTCGTAGCGTTGTTGTTTTTTGGTCATACCCAATAGACCTTAGTAAGTAAGTTTTTCTTACACACTTTTTATAAAAATTTTCAGTACAGAGGCTGTAGCGAGCTACGTTTCTGATCTGCTTGGTTTTTCTCAATTTGAGATATGAGCTTAGCAATTTTCTCAAGATTTGCAGAAGCCGTCCCTTCACTATAAAGGGCTGCTTGTAAGTTTACAATTTCTGCTTTTAGCTCAGAGTTATCTAGCTCTTTTAGCCACTGGCTAAAAGAAGATGAAGTGAGCTCCGTAGTAACAAACTCACTCAATAACTGATAAAAGCGCGTTTTATCGTTCGCTTTAGCCGCTTGTGTAAGCAAACTCAAACTCATTCTTGGTTTGAATGTGTCATTGGTTTCAGTTTCAATTGCTTGGTTTTTTCGACCGATAAAACCAAGCCAAACAAAAATCAAAGTGAATATCCAAAGCACATAGCCCGATACCAAAATGCCCCAATCAAGCAGCGTCTTTTCAACGGGAACTTCAACAATCGTTGGCTCGATTGCCTGTTGATTTTGCAATGGTGCTGTCATGTTTGGTATTGCCGGCGCAGTTTGATTCGGATCGGCAATGACGGTCAGCGTTCGAGCTGGCAAGGTCGCATATTGCACACGGTTAATCACTGTATTAAACCAAGGCAACTTAACTTCGGGTAGGGTGTAAGTGCCTGGTGTTTGTGGCACCAGCGCATACGAGCTAACAAGTTGTGAGATCACTCGACCATCACGTGCCAGTTGGTTACGCTCGCTCTCATCAGGATAGCTTCTAAAGCCATCAACTTCTGGCAGGCGAATTTCAGGCAACTGCTCTTTGGTCACGCCTAAAGCGGTCAGGGTGATAGTACGCGTGATGGGTGTACCAACTACCACTTCATCAGAGATAGGCTGAAACTCTTCACTTAAATTGACTAATTCACTGGGTAACCACGGCCCATTATAATTCTCAGGGACGGGTTGCACATCAATTGTTTCAGCTTTGCCCATGGCAGAGACTGACATACGGCGATAATTCTCTCTAACTTGACCATTAAAAATTGGCGGCTCGATTGTATATTCACCACTTTTTTGAGGTTGAAGTAGATACTCTCGGCTAATGACCATATAACGGCGGCCATCAACCACTTCATAGTCTTCTTTTTGCTTACCAAGAAGTGTGACTTGCGCGTCTTCCATAGCGGGCGCTGACAGTTGTCCGTCTAATAGGTCTTTACCTAAATAAAGTTTAACCGTGTAAAGTCCTGCTTGTTGAACAAACAGCTTGCTTGGTTTTAACTCAGCTTTGATAAAGATGTCTTTTTGTTCATCGGCATCGTTACTGCGTGCAACCACTTTTAGTTTGATTGGGTCGCTACTTTTACCAGAAACCGTAAATGCTGGAATCTTAATGTCGCCCGCTTTACGAGACATGAGTTGCATTTGCCAAGTGGTTTCACTACTCGCCTGGCCATTGATGATGCGGGTGCTTGAGCCGGTATTGATTGGGCCCATCACAAATTGTCTCGCTAAAGCGCTGGTATCTGGCTGCTGGCCTGATACACGACCATCCGCTGAAATAGTTAGTGTAAAATATTCACCCACTAAAACAGGGTTTCTGTCGACCGATGCGGTTAACTTGTCAAAAGCGACGCTCGCTGTGCTAAACAGTAAAAATACACAGGCAATATAAAAACGGGTTACCATGATTGTTTAGATCCTCCAAGGCGACGTTGTTGGGCTCTTTTCTGGGCCTCTAGGCGCATTTTGTTTCGTAACAGAATGGCAGGGTCATCAGGTACTTTCCTGAGTAGCTGGTTTAACTGCTGCGCTTTTTCTTTTTCTTCAGGGGTCATTGGCTTCGCTTGAGCCGATTGCATCATTTGCTGCTGACCTTGTTGTTCATTGTTTTCTGTGGCTTGTTGCGGCTGAGGCTGGGCTTGTTGCTCAGATTGCTCGCCGCCTTTTTGCTCAGCTTGATTTTGCTGCTGTTGAGCATCAGCTTGCATATCAGGCTTGTTTTGCTGTCCCGAGTTTTGTTGTTCGGCATCTTGTTCAGATTGTTCGCCTTGTTGCTGGTCAGATTGCTCGCCAGACTCGCCTTGCTGCTGGTCTTGTTGACCTTGCTCAGATTTGTTTGATTGACCTTGTTGATCCGACTGTTCGCCTGATTGCTGATCTTGATCACTCTCACCATCTTGAGATTGATTTTGTTGTTGCTGCTGTTGCTTCATTTGCTCTAACAGGGCTTTGTTTTCTTTGGCTTGGTCAAAATCAGGATTTTGCTTTAGTGCTTGCTCATAGGCGGCAATGGCTTCATCCAGTTTGCCGAGCTGGGCAAGGGCATTACCATAATTGTACTGACCAATCGCCGAGGGGCTGTTCTTCAGTGCCGCGGCGGCTTGCTCATACTGACCTTGCTTATAAAGTGCTGCGCCTTTTAAGTCAGTGTTATCTGCGACAGCCGCTTTTTCAAACTCTTTAGATTGATATGCCGATAAGGCATTTTGGTCGGTATTTTTAAACCATGACTGCCAATCTGCTGCATAAACAGGTTGAGAAAGAGGCAGCATAAAGAACATTGCACATAATACCAAGGCTGATTTACGCAGAAGTAATAATGCCAATGGGATTAATACAATTAAGCCATATTTACCCGCATCAATGCGCCAAAGTATTTTATTTTCTTCATCGTTTAGATCGGCTTCGCTGGAGCTAGCCTTTGGCGCAAATACTTGAATATCTTCAGCACCGGGTGTGTAAGCTGAAAATTGACCACCACTGATGGCGGCTAGATTTCTAAGGGGCGCCACATTCAACCTTGGAATGACTATTTCACCGCTGCGACCTTTCATAAATCCGCCTTCTGGTAATGCAATCGGCGCACCTTGAGCGGTGCCGATGGCATAGATGCTTAATGTAAACTTACTGCTTTGCATGGCTTCTCGGACTTCGTCGACATCACTTTGATCCAGCCCATCAGTAATTAAAATAATCTCGCCTTGTAAGTAACCGGCCTGAGACAACAGTTGCATAGCCTGGTCGATACCTGCATACACATTTGAGCCTTTGCTAGGCATAATCTCAGGGCTAAGGCTTGGAATTAAATTACTTAATGTACTGGCGTCAGAAGTCAGTGGAGATACGGTAAACGCATCACCCGCGTAGGCAACCAATGCGGTTTCGCCTTCTTTAAACAGCTCGACCATGTCGAGTGCTTTGAAACGCGCTTGGGTGAGTCTGTCAGGTTTAATGTCGGTGGAGTACATCGAATAAGACATGTCCATCACAACCACACGCGCTTGCTTTGACTTAAATACCGGCACTTCTTGTTTTTCAAAGCTAGGGCCTGCAATAAAAATAATGCATAGCAAAGTAAATAGCGCCAGCAGCCACGGGTTTGTTTGTTTGCTTGCTTTACCTTCGGTTAGCATCGCATGGGCTAAATGCGGCGCAATTAATCCTGATTTATTGCTACGACTTTTATTTAGCACTTGTACCGTGGTTAAAATGGCCCAAGGGATAATCAAAAGTAACAGTAGGGGTCTTAAAAATTCAAATTCCATTATTAAGCCTCCTTACCAGAGCGTGAAAACAGTCGGGCAAGATTTACGTACAGTTGATTAAGCATGAGTAATGCCAGCGCCGCTGCCAGAGGCCAAAAGAATAAGGCGATTTGCGGTCTGAAGGTTTCGTTTTCGTCGCTGATAGGCTCTAGCTTATCGAGCTCTTGATAGATTTGCTGAAGCCCTGCGACGTCTTTTGCTCTAAAATATAAGCCGCCAGTTTCGGTGGCAATTTTATTTAACGTGGTTTCATCAATGCTGCTACCGCCAAGCCCTCCCATGCCAAACAGACTAAAGCCGCCACGGCCATCAGAGCCAACACCAACGGTGTAAACCTTAATGCCTTCTTCACGCGCCAAAATAAGTGCTTCATCAGGCTCAAGGTTACCCGCGGTATTTCGACCATCGGTCAGTAATATGAGAATACGGTTACTGTCTTGTTTTTGGCTAAAGCGTTTTACGGCTAGACCCAAAGCGTCACCGATTGCAGTGGCACGACCCACTAAGCCTATTTGTGATTCGCTGAGCATTTGACTCACCGTATCTAAGTCACGAGTAAGGGGAGTTTGTAAAAAGGCGGTATCGGCGAATAAAATCAATCCAAGGCGATCACCCTGACGCTGCTCGATAAAGTCACCTAAAACCGCTTTTACCACTGATAATCTGTCTACATAACGACCTTGGTATTCCATATCTTGTTCTGTCATTGAACCCGATAAATCCACGGCCAGCATAATATCGCGGCCTTCATTAGGTAAAGTAACTGGGTCATCTAAGTATTGCGGGTTAGCCGCTGCAATGATCAAACATACCCAAACGAGGGCTTCGAACCAGTTGGTTTTTTGTTTTGACTCTTTGAGGCTAGGCGCCAGTTTAGAAAACTGGGCAAACATAGGCATACGCAGCCTTTGTTTAGCTTGCTCAGTACTGGCGGTAAATCGCCTTAAAATCCAAGGCAGGGGTAACAGTAAAAACGCCCAAGGCCAGCTAAATTCAAACATCAATGGCCTCCTTGAGTTTTAGATTTTTGATGGCGTTAAAGAGTTGCTTGGCTAATTCTGGGTTGTTCTTTGGGCCATATAAGCTGTGTAACGCCTGCTCAGAAAACTGTTCGCCACTGAGTGTATTTAAAATGCTTTGCCACTTTTTAGTAGGCAATGAAGTCAAAGGCGCACCGTAATAATGTTTTACGAGGCGCTTTAAGATTATATGTAGTTGCTGCGCATCATCACTTTGTTGTTTAGCCAGCTCTATAGCGGCTTTTTTGGCTTTTAAAAACTGCTTACGCTTATAAAGCCACATGCCAAGGGCGATAAGCAAAATAAGTGAAGTGATTATCACCGCCCAAGTTGGCAGCGACAATGGCCACCAAGCCACTTGCTCGGGCGGTAAAACATCATGAAGTGCGTCGAGTGGTGAAGCTTGCATCGGTTAAAGTCTCACTACTTGCTGTTCAATAGGGTGGGCTGCTGAAAAGTTCAACATACTCATGCCTGTGCGTTGTAATCGTTGAAAGCGTTGGTTAAACACTTGCGCGGTTTGCTCAGCAAACTTGTCTCTAAATTGTTTGTTCATCAGTGGCAACGTCCAAGATTGGCCTTCGGCATCGACTTTGATGGCATCTTGGTAGGCAGGCAACTGATGTTCGAACGGATCACTTATCTGACAACCAATCAGTTCACAGTGGCGCGCTAGACGCTCAAGTTGTTTGAAGTCGGCTTCTTGTAGGTGATTAAAGTCAGAGATGAGGTAAATTAAGCTGCCCGGTTTGGCTAAGTGCGTTAAGCGTTTTAAGTTATCGGAAAAGCGATTCTCAGCGTTTTGTTCACGATTAGCAAAGGCGTGTTTGTGAATGTCGACCAATTGATGACTTAATGACAGCACGCCTTTGTCGCGCGCTGTGGGCTTTAATTCATGGTGGGCATATTCACTAAAGACAATACCACCTAAACGGTCGCCACGTTGACATGCTGACCAAGCCACAAGCGCACTTAAATGTGCCGCTTGCACAGACTTCAGTAAAAGCTGCGAGCCGAACAACATACTGTTTGATAAATCGGTGAACACAAACACTGGTCGCTCTTTTTCTTCTTGATAGAGCTTAGTGTGAGTGATGCCTGTACGGGCCGTGACACGCCAGTCGATGGCACGAATGTCGTCACCATATTGATATTGGCGAACTTCAGCAAACTCCATCCCGCGGCCTTTGTGTGGCGCAAGGTATTGGCCTGCTTGGCTGCTTTGAATGCGTTTTTTCGGTTTTAACGACAAAAGGTGTGCTTTAGATTTGTAGTAAAGCAATTCTTTTAAGTCGAGCTCGGCGCCATTACTGTGACACTGAGCTAACCATTGTGCGGTATCGAATACGGCTTGTTGCATCATTATGGCACTGGGACAAGTTCAAGAATACGGCTGATCACTTGGTCTTTACTGATACCATCAGCCTGCGCTTCGTAACTTAAAATAATGCGATGACGCAATACATTATGCAGTACAGCTTGAATATCATCTGGCGTCACAAAATCACGTTCATGTAACCATGCGTGTGCGCGGGCACATTTATCAAGGGCGATAGTGGCACGCGGGCTGGCGCCAAACTCAATCCAACGACCCAGTTGCTCATCAAGTTTTGCAGCTTCACGAGTTGCTATGATCAGTTGCACAAGATACTGCTCTAGCGGCTCAGCAAGATGCATCGATAACACTTTCTTACGTGCTTCAAATAAGGTGTTTTGACTAATGGCGGTGAAATCAGCTTGATGCTCTTCTAACGCTTCGCCTCGGGTTAAACGAAGGATGGCAAGTTCGTTTTCAGCACCCGGGTAGTCGATGTTTAAATGCAATAAGAAGCGGTCTAATTGTGCTTCCGGCAGCGGATATGTCCCTTCTTGCTCCAGCGGGTTTTGCGTTGCCATAACCATGAACAGATCTGATAGCGGATAGGTGTTCTTACCAACCGTCACTTGACGCTCAGCCATAGCTTCTAACAGCGCTGATTGTACTTTGGCTGGTGCACGGTTAATTTCGTCGGCCAAGATCAGGTTGTGAAACAGTGGACCACTTTCGAAAACGAATTCGTTGGTTTGCTGACGGTAAATGTCAGTACCTGTGACATCCGCTGGTAATAAGTCTGGGGTAAATTGCACACGTTGGAAGGTGCCTTCTATGCCTTTAGCGAGGGCGTTAACAGCACGGGTTTTTGCAAGTCCCGGCGGGCCTTCAACCAATAGGTGGCCGTCTGCAAGCATCGCAATAAGTAGCGCTTGGGTCAGTTCTGGTTGACCAATAATCTGCGTATCTAAATATTTTTTCAGAGCTGAGAATTCATTTACTGCCATGGTTTGTCCTTTGCTGACAAAATTTTTTGCTTAATTTATAAGGATTCTATCGTTACTTCTCAAGTGTTTGTTATGAATAAACACAAAATTTGAAGGAAAGAATGTTATAGGGCCTGTTTATCTTTGCTCTTCGAATTTGAAAAATTTACAGGCCCTAAATTAGACTGCGCTAAATCAAATAGTTCCCTTGTTTTGTAAAGATATTTTGCGTCTGGTTAAAAAAACATCTAGGGTTGAGTTTGGTGCTCAATTTATAGCCGAATTAAAATTTTTATTGGCATATTTTTGTTGGTTGTTTAGAATCGATGTAAATTCAACAGGTCAGACCTGTCAGCGGGAGAGCAAATTCAATGTCTGAACAAAACATACTAAAAACAAGAAAAGGCGATAGAATCGCGATTGTCAGCGGTCTTCGTACCCCATTTGCCAAGCAGGCAACAGCATTCCACCATGTTCCAGCGCTAGACCTAGGCAAACTTGTCGTTAATGAGATGCTTGAGCGTCTTAACTTTGATAAAAATGAAATTGACCAATTGGTTTTTGGTCAAGTAGTACAAATGCCTGAAGCGCCAAATATCGCACGTGAAATCGTATTAGGTACTGGTATGCCAGTATCGGTAGATGCTTATTCAGTATCTCGTGCGTGTGCGACCAGCTTCCAAGCCATTGCAAACGTTGCTGAGTCAATTGTGGCGGGTAACGCCCATGTTGGTATTGCAGGTGGTGCTGATTCTTCTTCTGTATTGCCAATTGGTGTAAGTAAAAAGCTAGCTGGTAGCTTAGTTGATTTAAACAAAGCGCGTACATTAGGCCAGCGCTTGAAAATCTTCAGCAAACTTCGTCTTAAAGATTTATTACCTGTACCGCCAGCTGTGGCTGAGTATTCAACTGGTTTATCTATGGGCCAAACGGCTGAACAGATGGCTAAAACGCATGGTATTAGCCGCGCGGATCAAGACGCATTAGCACACCGTTCTCACTCATTAGCAAGTAAAGCTTGGAACGACGGCCTACTAGCTGATGAAGTGATGGCGGCACATGTACCACCTTACAAGTCTTTCATCGATCAAGATAACAATATTCGCCATAACTCAACCATTGAAGGTTATGCAAAGCCTCGTCCTGTGTTTGATAGACAACACGGCTCTGTAACTGCTGCAAACGCAACACCATTAACAGATGGCGCAGCAGCCGTACTTATGATGAGTGAAAGCAAAGCCAAAGCGCTTGGCTATGAGATCCTTGGTTATGTTCGTAGTTTTGGTTTCTCAGCAATTGGCGTACACGAAGACATGCTAATGGGTCCTGCGCACTCAACGCCTATCGCGTTAGACAGAGCGGGGATCACCTTACAAGATTTAGATTTAATTGAAATGCACGAAGCATTTGCTGCGCAAGCACTTGCGAACATGAAGATGTTTGGCAGTGATAAGTTTGCGCAAGAAAAACTGGGTCGCTCTAAAGCGATCGGTGAAATTGATATGGATAAGTTTAACGTTAACGGTGGTTCACTGGCTTATGGTCACCCATTTGCAGCGACTGGCGCACGTCTTATCACACAGAGCTTAAATGAATTAAAACGCCGTGGTGGCGGGTTGGCACTGACAACTGCATGTGCTGCAGGTGGTCTTGGTGCGGCCTTCGTATTGGAGAGTGCATAATGTCAGTATTTAATTATGAGCTAACGGATAGCAAGGTTGCAGTTGTAACCATTGATGTTGCCGATGAGAAAATGAATACCTTGCGTGCAAGTTTTGCTGATGACCTATCGGCAATCTTAAAGCAAGGCCGTGATGATAACATTACAGGTATGGTGTTCATCAGTGGTAAAAAAGATAACTTTATCGCAGGTGCTGATATCAAGATGCTAGATAGTGCAAAAACGCGTAATGATGCGCTAGAGCTATCTGAAATGTGTCAGCAAGCTTTCTTCACTATGGCAAATCAAGCATACCCGACGGTTGCTGCAATCCATGGTGCAGCATTAGGCGGCGGTCTAGAGTTTGCACTTGCCTGTGATTACCGTGTATGTACAGACAGCGACATCACAAAACTAGGTTTACCAGAAGTACAGCTAGGTTTATTACCAGGTGGTGGCGGCACACAACGTTTACCAAAACTAGTGGGTATTCAAAAGTCGCTAGAGTGGATGCTTACAGGTAAGCAAGTACGTGCTAAGCAAGCTAAAAAAGCAGGCCTTGTGAATGACTGCGTACCACAAAGCATTCTGCTTGATGTGGCAACCAAGTTTGCTAAAAAAGGCAAAGCAAAACCATCTCAGCCTAAGTTAGATAAGTTAAGCTGGGCGCTTGAGTCAAACCCATTTGGTCGTAACATCATTTTCAAAAAAGCAGAAGAAGGTGTGTTAAAGAAAACCGGCGGACATTACCCTGCACCAATTAACATCATTAAAGCTGTGCGTGCCTCTGTTGAGCTTGATCCAATGAAAGCATACAAAACAGAAGCAGAAGGGTTTGCTGACCTAGTAATGACTGAAGTGTCAAAGTCACTACGTGGTATTTTCTTCGCGACCACTGAAATGAAAAAAGACTACCAAGACGATGTCGCAAAAGTGAAGCGTACAGCGGTACTTGGTGGTGGTTTAATGGGCGCAGGTATTGCCCATGTAAGTGCGGTTAAAGCGAAAGCCTTAGTGCGCGTAAAAGACGTTGCGCAGCAAGGTGTGAGCAATGCACTTAACTACAGCTACAAGATTTTATCTAAGCGTCAGAAGCGTCGCATCATGTCTCATGCCGATGTGCAGCAAACTATGAACCGCATTACGGGCACAACCGATTATTCGGGCTTTAAGCACGTTGATATGGTGATTGAAGCGGTGTTTGAAGACTTAAACCTTAAGCAAAGCATGGTGGCAGAAATTGAACAAAACTGTTCACCTGAGACTATTTTTGCTAGTAACACGTCGTCACTACCGATTGCGCAAATTGCTGAAAAAGCAGATCGCCCTGAGAACATCATTGGTTTGCATTACTTCTCACCGGTAGAAAAAATGCCATTGGTTGAGATCATTCCTCATGACGGCACATCTGAGCAAACTATTGCGCGTACGGTTCAATTTGCCCGTAAGCAAGGCAAAACACCTATCGTGGTAAAAGACAAAGCAGGTTTCTACGTAAACCGTATTTTAGCGCCTTACGTGAACGAAGCGGCAAATCTATTGCTAGCAGGTGAGCCAATCGAGAAGATTGATGCCGCACTGGTTGAATTTGGTTTCCCAGTTGGCCCACTGGCATTACTTGATGAAGTAGGTATCGACATCGGCTCTAAGATTGCACCAATTCTTGAAAAAGAGCTGGGCGATCGCTTCAAAGCACCAGATGCGTTTAATCGTTTAATCGACAGCAAACGTTTGGGTCGCAAGACTAGTCGTGGTTTTTACAAGTACGACAAAAAAGGCAAGAAAGTCGATGAGTCTGTATACGAGCTCCTTGGTGTAACGCCAAGCCCACGCTTGAATAAGAAAGAAATCGCAGATCGCTGTGTGTCTTTAATGCTAAATGAAGCAGCACGCTGTTTAGATGAAGGCATTATTGCTAACGAGCGCGATGGTGATATCGGCGCAATCTTTGGTATTGGTTTCCCGCCATTCTTAGGTGGTCCTTTTACTTACATGAACAAGATGGGGATTGAAAACCTATGTTCACAGTTAGCAACGTTTGCAAACGACAACCCGGTATTCATGCCTGCTGAGTGCTTAGTGCCAGCAGAGACTGCCAAGCCTGAGCTTGAAGTAGTTGCTGAAGCAGAAGAAGTTATCGAAACGCCAACTGAAGCAGTTAAGACTGAAGAAGAAAAAGTTGAAGCGGAGCCCGAGGCTATAAAAGCGGATGAATCTAGCGCTGATGACAACTTAAAGACGACAGAAAAACCAGCTTAATAGCAAGATAACTAAGTTATACAACCAGTTATTTCCCTACATTGTTTTGAATCTAAAGGCGTCGTCAGACGCCTTTTTTCGTATCAGCAGAAATGGGTGAGGCTCATTTTTACTTTCACGGTAAAAAACCTTACAATGCGGCGCAATTATCGACATCAGCATTTGGATCTCTAGCCCTTTTGATACACCCAATGACAAACCCAATATCACACCATATTTCGGATCTGACGCATATCTTTGATGACCTGTTTTCTGAGGCGTACAACACGCGCTTGATAAAAGGTGAGCATGAGCCGATTTATCTACCTGAAAATGCCGATACCTCATACAACCAAGTGGTTTTTGCCCATGGCTTTTATGCCAGTGCGCTGCACGAAATCGCCCATTGGTTAGTTGCAGGAGAGCGTCGCCGCGAGCTTGAAGATTATGGGTATTGGTATTGTCCTGATGGTCGAAGTGCAGAGCAACAACATGAGTTTGAAAAAGTAGAAATCAAACCACAAGCTATTGAATGGGCGTTAAGCGCAGCTGCCGGGTTTGATTTTAACGTGTCGGTCGACAATTTGAATGGTGAGCAAACCTGTCGTTTTAGCTTTCAAAAGCGCGTACAGGCACAAGTGTTCGAGCTATTAGAAAAGGGCTTTAACATTCGCACCGAACAATTATTAAAAGCACTGAGTGACTTTTATAAAACCCCATGGCCGTTAACTGAAGCACAGTTTGATTGGCAGTGCCCAGAGGAGTTTTTAGATGCAGTTTAAACTAGGATTGATCGTTAACCCAGTTGCAGGCTTGGGTGGTAGTGTGGCGCTAAAAGGCAGTGATGGCAGTGATACCGCAGCCAAGGCGATGGCACTAGGTGCTGAGCCAAAAGCCAATGCTCGTACGGCATTAGCCCTTGAACAATTAAAAGAAAACCAAGCAAACATCCATGTTTATACCGTCAATGGTGAAATGGGCGAGCGTCTGGCTAAAGAAATGGGATTTGAGACGTATGTGGCTTATCATAGTGCTACTCCGACAACCCCTGAAGACACTGAAGCAGCGGCAAAAGCGCTGTTAGCCGAAGGTGTTGATATGATCTTATTCGCAGGGGGCGATGGCACTGCGCGTAATATTTGTGCTGCCGTTGATGATTCAATTCCTGTATTAGGTGTACCAGCGGGCTGTAAAATTCACTCTGGCGTATATGCAATTACACCAAAAGCTGCGGGCCGAGTCGTCGATATGCTGGTAAAAGGCGAGCTTGTCACTTTGGGTGAAGCTGACGTAATGGACATTGACGAAGATGCATTTCGTCAAGGTACAGTAAAAGCGAAACGCTACGGTGAAATGCAAGTACCGAGCGAGTTGCGCTATGTGCAAAGCGTTAAAAATGGTGGTAAAGAAAGCGATGAATTGGTGCTTGCCGATATTGCCGCTTACGTGATCAGCGAAATGGAAGATGACGAGCAATATATCATGGGCTCAGGCTCAACGGTTGCAGCTGTTATGGAAGAGCTCGGCCTTGAGAATACCCTATTAGGCGTAGACCTTATCTGTGATCATGAGCTCATTGGTCAAGACATGATCGCCGCAGATTTATTGGCTGCTGCTGAAAAAATGCCAACCAAATTAGTGATCACCTTAATAGGTGGGCAAGGTCATATATTTGGTCGCGGTAACCAACAATTAAGCCCAGCGCTTATTCGCAAAATTGGCAAAGAGAATATTATGGTCATTGCTACAAAGACCAAGCTGCAAGCGCTAAATGGCAGACCGCTTATCGCTGATACAGGTGATGAAGCATTAGATAAAGAATTAAGTGGTTACATCAAAGTGATCACAGGCTATAACGACCATGTGATGTATGCCGTTGGCCACGAAGAATTAAACTAGGAGATAAGATGTTATTTCAACAATACGTAGAGTCAGCGCAGCAGTTTTTTGATGATTTAGTAGATAGAGCCAGTGACGATGAGCTATTCGCTGGTGGTTACCTACGTGGTCACTTTGATTTGGCTGTCGGTTACGCACAGGTTGAAGGTGAAGATTTAACACCGGAAGAGCTAAACGAGCAAATCGAAAAAAGCTTGGTCAAAGCGTATCGTAATGGCGAACTGACAGAAGATGACAAAACCCATGTAGTTAATATCTGGGAACAAGTTAAAGCCTTAGCTTGATCTGAGTTTTAACTGTCAGATTAAAATAAAAAACCGCGATCATTTCGCGGTTTTTTTGTTTTTGCGATAGGGTAGAGTCATTAATAGAGCTTAGTAGGGGACTAAATGGCAACTAAAATCACTTTGGCGCAGTTTGTAAAACTACGTAATGGCGTGCCCTTAGGCCATGCTGATTCTTTAAAAAACATGTTATCTCGCTCTCTCGGTGCAAGCTCTTTTGCTCAGTTCTGGCAATATTGGAATCCAGTGTGGGGCTACTACTTATCCCAATTTGTTTATCAGCCAATTAAACGCTTCTTTGGTAAATCAATTGCGGTTGTTATGACCTTCTTCGTTAGTGGCTTTTTACACGATTTGGCCATTATGCTGGTAAAACAACAAAGCAGTATTTTGCTGACGGCCTGGTTTACTATCATGGGGCTCAATGTCGTGCTGAGTGAAGCCGTAAAACTGAGATATGGCGCATTACCTTGGTTTGTCAGAGCACTAATAAATGCAGGCTTTATAGGTGCTAGTTTTTATGTCGCTAAGCAACTATTGAGTTGGGTGCTTTAAAAAGTAAAAAAAGGCCATCTACTTGCGAAGATGGCCTTGAATACACTGTAATGAACAATGTTAACTCAAAGGGAAATTGCTTAATCTTGCTGCTCAGCTTTTAGCGCATTTTCATGCCAGTACTGCCAATGCATATGTGCTTTGTCTTCAGCTAAATGTTTAGGTTGTAAGTAATCTTTGTACGTATAGCGATAAAACTGACGCGGCTTTTTCGGATCTGTTTTCGCTTCGTCTTTTGTTTGCTCTGCTTTGTGTGCTTGCAACCAAGTTTTGAATTCAGCGCCATATTTTTTACCAGACTCATCTAGCAGCTTTTTATAGCCATCGAAGAAGTCGGTGCGTAAGAAGTGCGCCAGCTTTAAATACTCTTCACGGTGCTTTTCAAACATAAAGCGCACCGCTAAATAACCCCATTTATACACGCGGTCTTGCCCATCTTTATATTCAGTGTCGAACACCTCTTGTAGGCTCGGCCAATCTTTCTCATCAAGCTCAAACGCTTTTTTAAATGCGCGCGGATTATTGTCGCCTTCAGCAATATATTCGGCTAAGCCCTCAGACCACCAAACCATGTTGCTTGGGAAATGGTTAAACGTGTCGTACTTATTGAAGCGGCCATCTAAATAATGCACAAACTCGTGATTTAGATTCCATACCGCAAACTTAGGGCGCACCCAAAAGTGCTCGAAAGTATAGAAGGTTGCGATGTTATCAGGGTCTTGGGTTGTACCTTCGATATACATGCCGCCATTGTCAGTGTGAATATCAAAGATAAGTTGGCCCCAGCGGTTGTACTCGGCGTGGTTGTCAAAGATCACGATACGAAGTTGGTCGTTGAAATCATTCGCTACAGGTTGGCGTTGCGTTGCGAGTTTCTCATGGAAGGTATCAACTTGCTCATTTAGACGCTGACATGAATTATTGAGCTCTTTGTTGCTCATCGCTTGCGCTAAGATGTAAGCACTTTTTGAGCACTCGTGCTTAATCGGTAATACATCGGCAATTTTAGGTTCAATACAACGTCCTTCTAAGGGCGCTTCACTGCACTCTGACTTACCTCTAAACGACGTTACCACATACGGAATGCTGTAAAGGGTCTGCTTTTCTAGCTCTGAAAGCGTGTTGTCTTTGCCAAGCGCTTGCCATACTTGGTTGTCGAGCTGCTCTAGTTTTGCTTCAACAGGTAAACTGGTTTTATCATCGTTGAGGCTCTTTTGGGCTTCTTCGTCTAAGGTGTAGTATTCGTTCCAATATTGTGTGACGTATAAGTTGTAATGCTGTGCCAATGCCCATAGTGCATGTTGCTTAGGCCAATCATCTCCCTCTCGCACTGCATTTTTGCTACTAATAAAATTAACCAATGTGGTTTGTAAAAGGCTTTGTTGTTGAACGGCAGCCGAAAATGTTTCTTTGTTTTTACGTCTTGCTTCATAAGGCAGTACTGCGCCGGCTCTAAGTACTTCCCACATCGCGTAATCGACAGCTTTGCCTTTAGATGTATTGCCTTGAGGTAACGCACTTTCACCATAAAGCGTTATTAGCTGAGAGAGTGGTTGAATATGTTCGGCAGTTTTACCTTGTAGCGCCTCATTGAAGTACAAGCGAAATAGCGCAGTGGCGTAGTTTTCATGAATGCGAGCAACCGTCTCGTCGATGGTGTAAAAGTCACTATGCTCAGCAATGGCAAGTAAAGCTTTGTTTAATGATTCAGCAGTGCCAGCTTGCCAGTCTTTGGCTGGGCCAAAACTACTAAAAATACGCAGGTAATAGGTTAAGCGTTCTAATTTTTGGCTTGTTAAGCCATATAGTTTTACTTCTTCACGAATGGCTTCTGAGACAGCAAGCAACAAACCTGCTTGGTGGTGATCAAATTGAGTACTCCATAAGTCATCAAGCTCGGCGTTAATAATGTTTTGCACCGCAACTTGGGCTTCATCACTTACGATGACAATAGGCGTTTTTGGTTCATCTGATGTGTTTTTGGTATCAAGGGTATTACAGCCAACAAGGCCAAGTGCGACACTGGTCGCTAATGCAAATGTTCTTATTTTCATTGTTATCTGCTCAATAATAAATATTGAATACAATATACATATTTTTGCTGTAGTAGGAAACCTTGTTGGGATAAATTGTCTAAAGTAACAGTTCAAAGAATATGTAATGCGGGAAGGTTGAGAATAGAGCTAACTTGATTGTCAGCTCTAACTTTCTGAAATATTAAGCATAGTAAAGAGGCTAGCCAAACTTCTCTTGAAAATAATCTTCAACATCTTCTTTGATGTCTTGGTAATCATCTTCATCCAGTTGCAGTGCGTTTAATACTTTGTCTTTAATAAACGGCCAATCTGGGTCGGCAATAAAGCGTTTTTGCGTATGTACAAGGTTTTCAGCCATTTTAAGTGTTGCCAAAGTCATGTGCTCTTCATCAGTGTGCTTTTCGGTGAAATACTCGGCATCGTGATGGCGCAAAATAAGCTGGCAGATACTTTTTGGCAAATGCCAACTACTCGCTAAAAAATAGCCAATCACTGCGTGGTTAGTTTTGTAGGCATCTTCTTCGTGTTGTACAAGGTTTTTATCATAATCACGGTTTGCTGCACCAAGCACTTTTACATAGTCATCATATTTTACTGCAAGCGCTGGAATACCCGCATCATGGAATAACCCCAGCATATGTAGGTTTTCGGTTGGTACCTTGGATTTTATTTTCTTGCCGATTAGGGTGGCAACATCCGCAATTTCAGTCGCTGTATCCCAAAAACGTTCAAGTTTGATACAACATCTTTTGTTATCGAACGCTTGTTTAAGTAAGAATCCCGTTACTAGCGTGGCGATACTATTTAAACCTAAAAACATCACCGCTTGGCGAATATCGGTAATGGTTCTAGCAAGGCCATAACTTGGTGAGTTAATGACTTTGAGTACCGCAGCTGACGTTGCGACATCGGTCGAAATAAGATTCGCAATGTGATTTAAATCTGGCTCTGGGTTTTTGAGTGTCTGTTGTAGCTCAGTCAAAAGCTCAGGTTTTGGGGGGAGGTTAAACCCAGCTTTAATATCTTTAAGCACTGAATCATCAATATCTATCATGGTAAGTCGGATCCCTTTAATGATTTGAGCTAAGTGTAGTGGAGTTTTTATTCTTAATTATTGCGATAACGCAAAAAAATAATTATATGGTCATTAACTAAGCGAACTGTGCTTCCTTTGGGGACGTTATCTTGCTTGAGAGTAGCAATCTAAGTTAAGGTTAAGTAATTTTGTTTTATTGGAAGAAAGCATGACTCAACAAGCGAATACGGCTCAGCCAACCGGTGCTGTGGCCAAGTTTCTTAATGGCATTGAGCGGGTAGGTAATAAACTGCCAGATCCAGCCATTATCTTTTTATCTGCCATGTTACTTATATGGTTACTCTCTTGGTTATTTTCAAGTACCACATTCGATGCAATCGATCCGCGCACAGGCGAAGCAATCGTTGTACATAACTTGCTAAGTGGTGATGCACTTGCAGGTTTCTTAGCTTCTATGGTTAAAACTTTCACAGGCTTCGCACCATTAGGTGTTGTGTTAGTGGCTATGTTAGGTGTGGGTGTTGCTGAGCACTCAGGTTATATTAATGCTGGTTTAAAAATGATGCTTAAGCGCACACCGCAGGCATTACTTACACCGTCAATTATTTTAATCGCTATTGTGAGTCACACAGCCACTGATGCAGGTTATGTATTGGTTATTCCAATTGCGGGTGTAATTTACTATGCCATGGGTCGTCACCCTCTAGCGGGTATTGCTGCGGCTTTTGCAGGCGTAAGTGGCGGCTTCAGTGCCAACTTCGTACCATCTGGTATTGACCCATTACTACAAAGCTTCACCCAAAGCTCTGCGCAAATCATCGACCCAACCATTGCGGTTAACCCACTAAATAACTGGTTCTTTACCTCTGCATCGAGCGTATTTATTATCCTACTAGGTTGGTACATTACTGATAAAATAATTGAGCCACGTTTACAAGCTACTAAAGTAGATGGCGATACTGACAACCTTCCTTCTTTTGATGAAGTAACTTCCAAAGAGCGTAAGGCATTCATGGTTGCGTCTTCTGTGATGATCGCAGGTCTTGCATTATTAGCCTATGCATCAAGTGGTGAAGACTCTGCACTGCGTAGCCCGAATGGGTCACTGACTGACTTTAGTGCACCGCTTATGCAATCAATTGTGCCACTTATCTTCTTACTATTTTGGATCCCTGGTGCCATCTTTGGTTTTATGGTCGGTACTTTCAAGTCATCGAAAGACATGATTGATGCCATGAGCAAAGCTATGGGTAGTATGGCTTACTATATTGTTATGGCGTTCTTCTGTGCGTTATTTATTGCAGCGTTTAGTCAATCAAACCTTGGTGCATTATTGGCAATTGAAGGTGCGGAAGTATTAAAAGCAATGGCACTGCCAAGTTATATCACAGTGATTGGTATTATCTTCTTAACGGCGTTTGTTAACTTATTTGTTGGCTCAAGTTCAGCGAAGTGGGCACTATTAGGTCCAATCTTTGTACCTATGTTAATGCAACTTGGTATTTCACCAGACTTAAGTCAAGCGGCTTACCGTGTTGGTGATTCAAGCTCAAACATCATTACACCGCTGATGCCTTACTTCCCGCTGGTGGTTGTATACTGTCAGAAGTATGTGAAAGACACAGGTATCGGTACGCTGATTGCGATGATGTTGCCTTATTCAATCGCTTTCTTAATCGGTTGGAGCTTATTCTTATTAGCTTACTGGGGTCTAGGTATTCCACTAGGTCTGCAATCAAGCTACACCTACCCAGGTTAAAGTTTAAGAGATATAAAAAACGCGCCAATAGGCGCGTTTTTTGTGGCAATAATACTTAGAAAGTTTCAGGGCTATGCTATGGTTATGCAAAGAGTGAGGGAAGGTGTATGTTTTATTGGATTGTGATTGTTATCAGCTGTATATTGTCATTTAAGGGTTTTGCAAGTGCTCATAAAGTTGATGTGATAGCGATTGATTATCCGCCTTTTATTACGCAGTCAGAACCAAGCCTCGGTATCACCTTTGAGCTTTTAGAAAAAAGACTGGCTGAACTTAAGCTACTTGAATTGCGCCCCAACATCCTCCCACCTGCAAGAGCACAAACTGAGCTGACTAAATCCGATTGGTGCCTAAGTTTTTACCCGCCAGCACCAAGCGAATTTATTGAACGCATTCCCCTCAGTGAAGATAAAGTTTTGCTCGGTTTTGTTAGCAAACAACAGTTGGTTGCTTGGCAGGATTTCAAATACTTTAAACAGAAACGCTTAGCCATGTTAAGAGCGATCATTACCGAAGGTATACAAGGGCAATTAAAACAAGCTGGTGCAGTTATTGTGCCTGTGGAAACCGTTGAACAGGGCATAAATCTGTTGCTAAAGGGACGTGTTGATTTTGCATTTACAGATAATATGAGTTTTTTGGAAAAGCAAAAGACCAATAAAGAATATACTCAGCTCGCTTTTGCACAAACGCCCTTGTTAGAAGTGCAATTAGGCGTGTATTTCAATACCCAATGTAAATATGCGGGGCTACTTGCCCCACATCTTCGTAAAGTAGAAATCAAATATTAGAAATGCCAAACAACATGGAGTTGCGGTGAAGACTCAGTGATATCTGTGCCGAGCTTGTTACGCCACCACTGCCACTCAACGCCAAGCATAAGCTGTTTTTCTTTGCCCATTAAAGCATGGCCTATATCCCAACGCACAGCAGGCTGAGCTAAGATCCAACCTTTTACATCATTGCCAAATTCATCTTCACGACTGGCAATGTATTCCACGTGACCGGTAAAATAAAACTTATGTTCAGCGATATTAAATGGCATGCCCCAAGCAATATCGAACATCCAGCTGTCACTTTGGGTAGGCGCGCCGCCTTTTGCAACGCCTTCACTGTCATCAATATACGCCGTAAAAGTCGTTGAAAGAAAATCAAATCCCGATGCCTTCCAGTTTAACTTTACGCCCGGTAAATACTTAATGACTTTAGCATCGCCAGACACATTAATACCTGCCACAAAGCTGGCACTTTGCATTGCTGAATTCGCATTTGGTTGCCACGCTTTTGGCATTAAGAAGCTTGAATACCACTCGCCATAAAAGTCGTTGTTATTAAAGCCGTCATCTAAATCATCTTTAGTAAAGTCGATAAAAAAGAAGTTATCACCATAGTCATATCCAGATGCATGCTGCACTGAATAAATTTGCGTTTGCGCACTTTGCTGGCTAAATGGGTTTTTTACATCGCCAGAGTTAAAGTGAAATTGCGTGTCGCTCCAATTCGCTGCAGCAGCAGAAAAAGAGCTACACAGCGCGAGAGAGGCTAATAAGCGGATGTTTTGATTCATGATAAATTATTCGCAGAGGGTAGATGATGTGAATTATATACCCAAATTACTTCAAGTGACGAGGTTCAGCGAGAATTGATTGGCTTTAAGACATGGTTCTAAATCGAAAATAGATGACGCAGTATGAAAGTCAGTCAAACTCGTCCAAGGAAGCGCTTATTTACTTATATTAAGTATAAAAAGAGCATTGAAATAGTAAGACATTGCATTTTATAGAGCTACTAAGAAGCGCTCTGAACATTGTTTTGAGGTATTTTGGGTATACATATAGCCCCAAAGAAATAGGGGCTATAAATCTAGAAAAGTGGTTTTATTGGTCTTTATGCTTTATTTCTGCGCAAGCAGATAACAGCTACTGCTGTGAATGCCAAAATGAAGCAATAGAAAGATGACGTTGAGACATCCCACGGACTGATCTTGAAGGTCGCGCCAAGTAATAATGCTTGCGCACCGTAAGGCAATGACCCTTGCATTACACAAGCAAAAATATCGAGTAAGCTTGCTGAGCGTTTCGCAGAAATTTTACCATCTTCAGCTAGCTTTTTAGCCACTGGGCCTGCAACAATGATACTTACTGTATTGTTAGCAATACACAGGTTAGAGGTAAGAACTAATGCAGCAATGCCTAATTGATCAGCTACTTTACGGTGAAACTTTGCAATAAACGCCGTTAAACCTTGGATTTTATGTGCAAGATAATCAAGACCGCCATTTACACGAATGAACTCAGACAGACCGCCAATGAACATAGATAGCAAGAAAATCTCTTGCATATCACTAAAGCCTTTATAAACGTCTTTCGCGAAACTGCCGACTTCATAATTAGCTGTAAAGCCCATCGCTGCGGCGAAAATAATGCCACTAAATAGCACTACGAATACATTTAGACCCGCAACAGCCAGCACTAAAATAAATGCATAAGGTAGTACTAACAACCAATCAAAGTCTTTGGTTTCTACAGCCTGTGGTTCAGGAGTTAGGAAAGTCAGTAGGGC
Source organism: Pseudoalteromonas sp. NFXS53 (assembly GCF_056629255.1). Lineage (NCBI taxonomy): Bacteria > Pseudomonadati > Pseudomonadota > Gammaproteobacteria > Alteromonadales > Pseudoalteromonadaceae > Pseudoalteromonas > Pseudoalteromonas sp. NFXS53. The sequence goes on from NZ_JBWVBR010000004.1 coordinate 195,411, forward strand.
GATAGTTAAAATAGCTGCTGGGATGGCAATCTTTAAGTTTTCTTTAAACTTATCTTTCATTTCACAGCCCTGCGTACGCGTTGCAGCAATGGTGGTGTCAGAAATAATAGATAAGTTATCACCAAACATCGCACCCGAAACTATGGTGCCCGCCATAAGCGCTGGGTCGATACCAGTTTTAAGTGATACGGCATACGCAATCGGACCGATGGCACCTATGGTACCCATTGATGTACCCATCGCCGTTGAAACTACGGCAGCAATTAAAAATAGACCTGGTAGTAACATTGAAGGTGGAATAAGCGACAAACCGGCATTGACAACCGCATCAACACCACCGGTTGCGCCAGCAACAGCAGAAAACGCACCTGCTAGTAGGTAAATTAAACACATGGTGATGATGTTTGAGTGACCTGCACCTTTTATAAAGGTTTCAACACTGTCATTGATTGGTTTGCGGTTAACCCAAAATGCGATAACGATGGCAGGTAAAATTGCTACAGGCGCAGGCAACTGGTAGAACGCATAATCTACGCCTTGCGATTGTAGGTATAAGCCTGCACCTAAAAAGAGTGCCACAAAGGTTAGTAAAGGCAGTAGCGACAACTTGGCTGCTACCTTGTTTACAGACGCCTGCATGTAAACCTCATATTAAGAAATAGTTATTTTTATTATGCAACCATTGTTCACACAATTGCGTGCATAATTCAAGCGATAAAAAGGATGTGTGAATGTATAGATGGCTAGATGTTTTGTCAAACTTAATCCATGAAAAAAGCCGCAGAGTGCGGCTTTTATCTCTTTCTCTCATTAAAATAGAGAAAATTTATGCTTAGAAATTATATTGGTACGTGAGAGCAAAGCTTCTGCCACGGCCTTTATGGTCATATAAGCTCTCAGGGCCATATTTCGGGCTATAGAAGTAAATTGCACGTTTACCCCATTGTGTCGTGTAAGTTTTGCTGAATAAGTTGTTAACAGCAAACTGCACTTTACCATTAGCCAGTGGGTAGTCGGCGGTTAAATCAAATAAGGTGTAACCATCGATTTCACCATCAGCATCGTCTTCTAAATCAAGCATGGTTTTGCTTTGTAAACGCACGTTTAAATCGTTACCTTGCCAAGCTAAATAACTAGTAAATTTAGAGCTTGAAGCTTGTGTTACGCCAACTTTTTTCCAATCACCTTCTTTGTCTTGTGCCTCTGAAGAAATTAAGTGTGTTGAAATACCCGCTCGCCAAGCGGCGTTAATATCGTAGTCAAGCTGTGCTTCGATACCTTGAGTACGAGTTTTTGAGTCTGTTACTGAAATAAGTAATGTTTTCTTATCATAAGAAATCTTGTGATCTGAGCTGCTGTAGTAAGCTGCAATTTGTGCGCTGAAAGCGCCTTCACTAAAACGCCAGCCTAGTTCCATTGAATCAGTTTTAATACCAGCAAGTGCGGAGTTATTCACATCAACTACCGTACCTTCAACTAAGGTTAGGCTGTTTGCGCCCTCTTTTTGCTCATAACTTCCTTTTCCATAGAATTTCGCTACATTAGGTAATTCAAAGGCTTCGGCTGAGTTGAACCAAATTTGCTGGCTGTCATTTAGGTCATACACTAAGCCAAGGTTGAACAAGTTAACACTATAATCTGTACTGCCTCCTTTAATGGCCTCAGCAGAAGGTACCGCACCTGTTGTCACTTTAATTGCTGCGCTAGTACCGACAAAATCATGGACTGTGTTATCCATATTTTGACGGCGGTAACCGGCCGAAACTGCAAGGTTGTCTAACGCTTGATATTGAAGTTGTGCAAATAAAGCACTGGCATCAACTTCAAAACCTGGATAACGGTCTACGGCATAAATAGACTTCATTACAAGGCCACCAGAGTTTTGTGCAATGTCAGTGTCGTAATACGTTTGCAATGCATCAAACTTTTCAGTGTCGTAATCAAAGCCATAAGCGAAACTTAATTTGTCAGCCTGACCTGATAATACAAATTTGAAACCGGATGCATCGGTGTTTTGCTCTGAGCTTGAGAAATTCGCAATCGTACCTTTACTTAAACGTGGGCGAGGATAGAAATCAAAAATCTCTTCACGATCAAATGCTTGAATATTCAGCGTCTGTGAGAAAAAGTCGCTGTTAACATAGTTAAGGTTGATTAAAGTACGTTCAGTTTTTGGCGTGTGTGCAGAGTCTAACCCTTTGCGGATCTCAACGCCTGTCATATCACCAAACAACGCATTGGCCTGTGGACCAAAATACAAGCCATGTTCGCCATCGCTTTCATTATTATACTTTTGCACCATGGCTGATACAGTTTGTGAGTCAGTAAATTTATGGGATATGGATGCCATCAAATCTAAACTATCTGTGTATTGCAAGCCGCTTTGTGTGGTGTCCATAACAATCGCGTCGCCGTCGCCATCGTAGAGTGCATTCACTTTAGTATAAGCAAGTGACACACGGGCTTTGGTTTGAGCGTTTGCAAAACCATAGGCGCCTGCAATTGACGTATCAAAATCATCACTGCCAGCAAAGCCTGAGTGAATACCCACTTTTAGAGCATTATCTTCATTACCTTGCTTGGTGATGATGTTGATAACACCACCGGTACTACCGCCACCGTAGATTGCTGTGGTACCAGAAAGTACTTCAATACGAGAGATATTAAATGGGTCAATGGCATCAAGATGACGACTAATACCGCGTGAAGAGTTCAGCGACACACCGTCGATCATCACGACCATCTTTCTGCCACGCATATTTTGGCCATAGTTGGTTCTTGTCGTACTTGCTAAGTCTAAGCTTGGGATCAATTGCGCCAACGAGGTTTTAAAGTCATGGCCTGAATTGATTTGTGATTGAAGTTCTTCAAGATCGACCAGCCATACTGTGCCTGCAATATCAGAGATTTTTTGCTCAGTACGGTTAGCTGTAACTAAGATACGCTCATGATCATGGGTAGCTTGGGCGTCATCCGCAAGTACCACATTAGAGTTAAGCGCACATAAAAGGCTAGAAGCGATAAGAGTTAAGGTCGTTTTTTTCATATCCATGTTTATTAAACTGCTGTAGTTAAGGTTAAAGGTTGGGTGGATTCGGGCAGTGTCCAATCAATGAAATTCTGCGTTTCACTTAAATCGAACACATTTTTCCCTGCTAAATGATTAATAATTTTGGCGCTACGCCATGCCATTAGACTGAGCTGTGGCTCGGCAATACCATGACTGCTCAAGCCCGCGTTTACGGCATAGATCTGGTTGCCAGCTTGGTGCTGCCATTGCACGTTAAAATGACGGTCAAGTTGTAGTCCGCCATCTTTACTTAAATGTAATAGAGGTTTTAGTGGCTCAAGATATTGCGGCAGCACTGACTCAAAACCGGTGGCTAAGATGACATAATCGGCATCAAGCACTTCTTCGCTTTGATTTAATGAGTTGTAGCATTGCACCGCATAGCCATCGTTATGAGGCGTTAATTGTTGAGCGGTACGATTCGGTAATAAATGCACCCATTTACGTTCACCATTTACTTCGAAATGCTGATACAAATATTGGTAAATCTGTTTTAAGCATTCTGTTGTGATGCCATCACTGGCCAGCTTTTGTGCTTTTACTTCACGCTTTTTACTCAACTCAGGAAGTTCGAAGAAGCACTCAGTATATTGTGGTGTGAAGAACTCATTGGTAAAAGTGGCTTCATCTAATGGCTGGTAGTTTGGTCTGCGAGAGATCCAATAAAGCGCTTTAGGTTGACCCCAATAGTGCTGCAAAGTATTAAGCACTATGTCAGCACCGGTTTGACCACCACCAATCACTGCAACGCGCTTGTTGGTTAAATCGAGCTCTTTGCCCATGATCTCGCAAGCATGAAACACTTTAGTACCAAGTTGGGTCTTAAACTTCTCAGGTACATGTGGTTTTTTACCAGTACCAAGACAAATGTTTTTAGCTTGATACTCACCTTGCTCTGTGGTGATAACAAAATGATCTTGATGGTAATGAATGCTTTGTACACCTTCATTAAAATTCAGATTCTGTAATTTGCTCGCCGCCCACGCCATGTAATCTGAAAACTCGGTACGGCTGATCATGCTGATGTCAGTAGATAAAAAACGATAAAAGCGTTTTTTATCTACCAAATAGGAGAGAAAGCCAACACGACTAGTCGGTACAACCGCAGTTACTAGGTCTTTGAGGTAACAAGTTTGCATATGTGCCTCCGGTAGGAGTAAACCTGGATGCCATGCAAATTCAGCTTTGTTATCAAAGAAGCGATACTCTAGCTCGTTGGTTTCATTGAGTAGGGCAGCAATACTTAAATTAAATGGACCAATTCCGATCCCAGCAAGATCTAACATTGAAAATTCTCCTTGTAGAATTTAACTTTTTCGATTGAAACAAGCGCTGCGCGCTTATGTGGAAACTCGAATTCATATTCCTTTATGAATCCCAGTTTTGTAATTTGATTAAGTAATCTTTGATTATCGTGTCTTGGCTCGAGCACAATTTTTTGTGTCTGAGAACAATCTAAAAATATGAAGTGACTGATAGCAGTGCACCAAGCCTTAAAGTAACGGCTGCCTCTAAAAGCTTCATTACCGACCAATAAGTGCAAACCTCTGTCGTGGGCTTGCCACGGATAATAAGGTGCGATTCGGTCTTCACCTGCCCAGTACACTTCAAAATAGCCAAAAGCTTGGTCGTCGAAGTAGCCGATTAATGGTAAGTTAAAGGGAGTATGAAGTTTATTAGCTAAATAACTTTGCAGTTTTTCTTTTGACCAGTCTTGCTCCCAAAATTTGCTGACTCTTGGGTTGTGCATCCAGGTGTGGAATACATCTAAATCAGCAAGGGGATCTACTACTTTAAAACTAATGAATTTGCCAATATCTTGATTAAAGCGGCGATACACCTCACCACTTAAATTTACTGGGCGAGTAGGGCAAGCTCTATCTTCAAAGCGCTCTGTAAATAGAGCTCTTGTTTGTACTTTTAAACCATTAATGGGGTTTGCGTAAAATTCAAAACGAGAAAAGCTTTCACTGTCGAATGCGTTAATCAACCCTTGCCAAGCTTGTGATACATGCCATTGAGACGTTGGCAACTGAATATGTTGAATACTCGGGTGGTGGTAAAACACACCATCGATTAAAAATATCAGTTGCTCTAAGCTATTAATTCGCTCATCGAATTGCGCCACAAAGCAATGGCCAAAGGTAATTTCACCTTGTAAGGCGAGTTTTTGGGCGTGACTTATGACACCCGACTCAGACTTTTCGAGCGGGAAACTATGTTCTAATAACATCTCAATTCACCTTTTGCTGAGTCTGGGCCAGTAAATTTGCTATGTCGAAATAAATCACAGCAGGATCTTCTATGGTGTTCTCGTTATCACCGGTGAGATAGCAATAGAAATTACCTTTGCACTGGAAAGCGGCTTGCTCGAGAATTTGTTGTAAACATTGCTTGTCTTTTGCTGTGCTTAAAATACCCGATAACGATGAATGCAACTTTTGGCACCAAGTATGTTCATCTTTAAAACCTAGTTGGCTTAAAGCGGCAATCACGGCATAGCCACTATTGATAATCACATAGTAAGGAAAGTATCGGGTGATCTGTGCTTGGCTCCAGTGGTGTTCAATATCACTGTGAATGTCTTTACACTGAGCAGAGAACTGCGCGATCCCAAGTTCAGAAAAACCAAAGCCTTGGCAATCACGAATGAAGGTTTTACTAGGTAAACCTTGTGCAAATTCAATGACAATATTTTGCTGGTGAGCCAGACAAACTAGGCCTAAATTGGCTTGCAGGTCACATAATGGCAAGACGACTTTTTGACTAAAATCTTTAAACCATAGTTCAGCGGCTTCTTCTAAAGTCACTTGATAATTCTTGCTTACACGTTTGAGTTGCTCGAGTAACAAGTGACTTTGATCATCAATAGGGAGCTGACCAAGCGTAGCAAGCACTAAGCTCTCGCTATTTTGATTCAGTTGTTGGTTTTCTCTAAATAAGAAAATGCTTTCTTCGATCACTTCATCATTAAAGCTCAGTGCGCACCAAGCCGGTTCTTGCAATACCACAAATTCAGGGTAGTGTGACTGCCAGTCTTTAAAGGTGTCAGTTTGGCAGGCATCAAAAACGCGTAGACCTCGTTTACACTCTTTGACTGATAAGGTTCTGACTGAATTAGTCAGCTTAATATTTAAAGAGTATTTCAGTTGGTAGTCGACTTCGGGTTGGCAGATAGCACGAACTGATGATGTCGCTGACCAGGCAAGGCCATGTTCACCTAATTCACTGATTAACTTATCGCTTAGCAGTGTTTGAATACTGCCTAGACCTTGCAGGTATTGCCATTGCCATGGGTGCATAGGAATGACAGCAAAATCGTTGTTTACGTTTGCAGCTAATTTAGGGGCGCTTTGTGTCACAAGGGTGTCTAAATAACTTTCAAGTGCTTGACCTTCAGCATCCCCCACTAATACAGCGCGAGAGACCTTTAACCAAACCAACTGAAATTTCGCACCAAACTCAGGGCTATATTTGGCCCATTCGTCATGTGCTAATTGCTGACGACTCTTTGCTGCCGGATGAAAGTTATGTCCAGCGAGCAGTCCTTGCTCAGCTTCTATAAAATTCAAAGGGCCAGTTGTTAAGTGCGAGATATTTGGGTGATTTTGCAATGAGGCCTCAATAAACTTTTGGCTTTGTAATACCTGCGCACTGAACTGTTCAATTTGAGGGCGTGAGAAGGCTGCAATTTTATCTGCATGAGGTAGCAGTAAATGCAGGGCTTTTTCAAATGAGATGGTTTCAATTGAAGCAGACTGAGCATCTTTTAATAGGATCTCTCCAGTAAAATGATGAATGCCAACTTCTGAAAAATAATGAATGGGTAGCAAGATGTCATGATGATCATCAAGCGAAATCGTAATAGCAGGATGCTGCTGAAATTGGGTGTGCGCCCAATTGGTATTTTCTCGTAAATAGGCGTTGGCAAAACTCGACCAACTAAAGCTTTTATTTAACACCGTTTCAATCCTTGGGTTATAAAACTGGTTGCGAATGATAACGGTTTGCATTATCGTGTCAACAAAAATTTGACCCTAAGTTAAGAACATAATGAATAAACAGATTTCATGGCTAGTTGTCGGAGGCGGTTTGCTTGGTGTCAGCCAGCAAATTGCGCTGGTGGTATTACCTTTACTAGCCGACATCATGTCGGTGCCTTACGAAACCTTGGTTAATTGGCAGGCAGCAGGGTCTTTTTTATTTTTATTCTCAAGTGTCTATTGGGCCAAAATGATGGCCAAGAAAGGCGTCTCACATGTGGTTAAACTGACAACTGCAGGCTTCTTATTAAGTAATCTTATACTGCTGTTTTTATGGCTTGAATATGACTGGCTATCAGTGGAAATAATGTTAGGGATATTTATTGTCAGTCGTATCGTGCACGGTATTTTTAGTAGTGGAATTGTGCCGCAGTTACAGATCAGTGCCCTGATGTTGTATCCACAAAATACAATTGGCGCACTTGCTAAAGTGAGTCTAGGGGGCACACTGGCAAGATGTTTGACGCCTTTAGCTTGTATTGGACTCCTTATGATTTCACCGACCTGGGTGTTTGCACTGCCTTTATTACTAGGTTTATACGTGCTTTTGATTACCCCAAGTTTGTCAAAAGGCAAAAGCAAAGAAAAAGTAAGTGGCTCACCACACCAGCATTGGGGTTTGCTTGTTGTGGCGTTTATCTGCGCATTTAGCTTGTGCTTTGGCCAGTTTAGCTTGGTTCAAGTGCTCACACGCTTCATTCCAGATAATAGCGCACAAGTCAGTCAATGGGTGGCGATTAACTTAGCGATCACAGCATGCCTCAGTACCATTAATCAGGTTTACTTTATTAAAAAACAAAAAGTAGATTCAGAACGTTTACTGGTACTGAGTTTAGCCGTTGCATTTGTCATGGCTGGGGCGAGTAGTATGGCAAGTCATATAGTGGTTATGTGTATCACAGTCTCTTTGATATTTGTTGCGCTTAATAGTGCAACCTTGGCGTATACCAATGTCATTGTGGCAAAAGCAGGTAAACAATATACCAATTACATTACTACCACACACACTTTAGGTTATGCATTAGGTGCTGTGTTTGTGAACTTTTCTCTTACTCTGCCTTATGCTTTAGTTTGTGCAGCCTTGTTTATTGCATTTAGTTTTATTGTTCGTCGATTTATCCGCTATGTATATCCAAAACAAGCTGAAACGGCATAAATGCATGAGATATGAAATTTTTAAAGATGATTTATGGCTACAAACTCTGTATAAACACAGAAAATTTGAATGGGGATGAATATGACTAACATCGCAATTTTTGGCGCCAATGGCCGAATGGGCAAAGTGTTGTGTGAAGCAGCGCTTATTTCAGGTAATACTTCACTCGCGGCGGCTTATGTACGTGACCAACATGATTTAATTGGCACTAAAGTGCAGCATTTTATTAATCAGGGTGAAACTGACGTTGCTTTCTCAACAGAAGCTGTGATTGCCGAAGGCGTCGATGTAGCCATTGATTTCACTTTACCTGCGGGTATGAAAAAGCACTTAGCGACAGCACTAGAGCGTAAAACGCCTTTAGTGATTGGCACAACAGGTTTAACCACTGAAGATATGGCTGAGCTTGAACAAGCGGCGAAACATATTCCTATCGTGTTCTCTCGTAATTTCTCTGTTGGTATCAACTTATTAGAAAACCTTGTAAAACAAGCTGCAAAAACGCTGAGCGATGACGTAGATATTGAAGTGTTTGAGTTGCACCACAGACATAAAATCGATGCCCCATCGGGTACTGCTTTAATGATTGGTGAAGCGATAGCTGAGGCTAAAGGCTGGGATCATGATGAAGTTGCTATCTTTGATCGTAGTCAAGATGAGCATGAAAAATCTCAAAAAGAGATTGGCTATTCAGTTATGCGTGGCGGTGACATAGTAGGTGAACATACGGCTTATTTTGCTGCAGAAGGCGAAAGACTTGAATTAACCCACAAAGCAAGCTCTAAAATGACCTTTGCTAAAGGCGCTGTAAGGGCTGCAGCTTGGTTAAAAGACAAGCCAGTTGGACTTTATACTATGCAAGATGTGCTAGGATTTAGATAGAAAAGTTACTTTTTTAACCGTTTCAAGTAAAAAAACAGTTAAAGGGGATATTTTTAATTTTTTAAGGTTTTATCATAGACCTTTCTCAAGTTTTCATCTAAAATACTTGGAATTTGCCAAATTTTCATAAGTGGCGTGTTACCAAGCGCTTTTTAAACGGGTATTCCGGCTTTGTTGGCTGGGTCCCGTTTTTTACCATTAGGAGGTTAACTTGACTAAATCCGCTCTGTTAGTCCTAGAAGACGGCACAGTGTTCCGCGGTACAGCTATCGGTGCTGACGGTATGTCAGTTGGTGAAGTTGTATTCAACACTTCGATGACTGGTTATCAGGAAATTTTGACTGATCCATCGTACGCAGAACAGATCGTAACTCTGACTTACCCGCATATCGGTAATACGGGTACTAATAGCGAAGATGAAGAAGCGAACAAAATCTGGGCGAAAGGCCTAGTAATTCGTGATTTACCTTTGCTTGCTAGTAACTTCCGTAACGAGCAATCACTAGATGATTACTTAAAGCAGCGCAATATTTTAGGTATCGCAGATATCGATACACGTAAGTTAACGCGTATTTTACGTGATAAAGGCGCGCAAAACGGTTGTATCATCGCTGGTGATATTGACGAGCAAAAGGCACTAGAAGCTGCACAAGCTTTCCCGGGCCTAAAAGGTATGGATTTAGCCAAAGTTGTGTGTACAAAAGAGCAGTACACATGGAATGAGACAAGCTGGACGCTTGGCGAGGGCTTTAAAACACTTGCTGATGAAGATGCGAAATTCCACGTGGTTGCTTATGACTTCGGTGTGAAGAAAAACATCCTTCGTATGCTAGTAGACCGCGGTTGTAAACTAACAGTTGTTCCTGCAGAAACCTCCGCTGCAGACGTGTTAGCACTAAACCCAGATGGTATCTTCCTTTCAAATGGTCCTGGTGATCCAGAGCCTTGTACTTACGCAATCGAAGCAATCAAAACTTTCCTTGAAACAGACACGCCAATTTTTGGTATCTGTTTAGGTCACCAGCTTTTAGCCCTAGCTTCAGGCGCGCAAACGGTGAAAATGAAGTTTGGTCACCACGGTGGTAACCACCCGGTTAAAGACCTAGACCGTAATGTTGTTATGATCACTGCGCAAAACCACGGTTTCGCAGCAGATGAAGCAAGCCTACCAGAAAACTTACGTGCGACGCATGTATCGTTATTCGATGGCACATTACAAGGTATTCACCGTACTGATAAGCCAGCATTTAGCTTCCAAGGTCACCCAGAAGCGAGCCCAGGTCCTCACGACGCTGCGCCACTGTTCGACCATTTCATTGAACTAATGCAAGCACGTAAAGCGTAATTAGAGCGGAGTAACCATGCCAAAACGTACCGACATACAAAGTATTCTAATTTTAGGTGCAGGCCCGATCGTTATCGGTCAGGCGTGTGAGTTTGACTACTCAGGCGCGCAAGCTTGTAAAGCACTTAGAGAAGAGGGTTACCGAGTTATCCTAGTTAACTCAAACCCTGCAACTATCATGACTGACCCAGAAATGGCTGATGCGACTTATATCGAGCCAATTCACTGGGAAGTTGTTGAACGTATCATTGAAAAAGAAAAGCCAGATGCTGTACTACCTACAATGGGTGGTCAAACTGCGCTTAACTGTGCACTTGACCTAGACAAGCACGGCGTACTTGCAAAGCACGGCGTTGAGCTAATCGGTGCAACAGCAGATGCAATCGACAAAGCAGAAAACCGTGAGCGTTTTGATGCAGCGATGAAGGCGATTGGCCTTGAGTGTCCTCGCGCAGAAATCGCACACTCAATGGATGAAGCACGTGACACGTTAACGCGTATCGGCTTCCCATGTATTATTCGTCCTTCTTTCACTATGGGTGGTACCGGTGGTGGTGTTGCTTACAACATGGAAGAGTTCGAAGAGATCTGTACTCGTGGTCTTGACCTTTCTCCAACAAGCGAGCTTCTAATTGATGAAAGCTTACTAGGTTGGAAAGAGTACGAGATGGAAGTTGTACGTGACAAAAACGACAACTGTATCATCGTATGTTCTATCGAGAACTTTGACCCTATGGGTGTTCACACAGGTGACTCAATCACTGTAGCACCAGCACAAACACTAACTGACAAAGAATATCAGCTAATGCGTAACGCATCGATGGCGGTTCTTCGTGAGATCGGTGTTGAAACCGGTGGTTCAAACGTTCAGTTTGGTGTAAATCCAGATGATGGCCGTATGGTTATCATTGAGATGAACCCGCGTGTATCTCGTTCATCTGCACTTGCATCAAAAGCAACTGGTTTCCCAATTGCGAAAATCGCTGCAAAATTAGCAGTAGGTTACACGTTAGACGAGCTTCAAAACGACATAACAGGTGGCGCAACACCTGCATCGTTCGAGCCGTCAATCGACTACGTTGTAACTAAGATCCCTCGTTTCAACTTCGAAAAATTCGCAGGCTCTAACGACCGACTAACGACTCAAATGAAGTCGGTAGGTGAAGTTATGGCAATCGGCCGTAACCAGCAAGAGTCACTTCAAAAAGCACTTCGTGGCTTAGAAGTTGGCGCAACCGGTTTTAACCCAGTTGTAGCACTAGATGACCCTAGCGCGAAAGAAAAAATCGTCCGTGAATTACGTGAGCCAGGTGCCGAGCGTATTTGGTACGTTGCTGATGCAATGCGTCACGGTATGAGCGTTGAAGATGTGTTTGAGCTGACTAAGATTGACCGTTGGTACCTAGTTCAAATCGAAGACATCATCAAAGATGAAGCAAAAATCGCTGAAGGCGGCATGGCTGGCCTTAACAAAGATTTCTTACGCCGCTTAAAGCGAAAAGGTTTTGCTGATGCGCGTATCGCAGAACTACTTGGTGTAAGCGAGTCTGAAGTACGTAAGAAGCGTCACACGCTAGAAGTATTACCTGTATACAAGCGCGTAGATACGTGTGCGGCAGAATTTAGCTCAGACACAGCTTACATGTACTCATCATACGATGAAGAGTGTGAAGCGAACCCGTCTGACAAAGACAAGATCATGGTTATCGGCGGTGGCCCTAACCGTATCGGTCAAGGTATCGAATTCGATTACTGTTGTGTACACGCAGCCCTTGCTATGCGTGAAGATGGTTACGAGACTATCATGGTTAACTGTAACCCTGAGACAGTTTCTACAGACTACGACACATCAGACCGTTTATTCTTCGAGCCAATCACGCTAGAAGACGTACTTGAAATCGTTCGTGTTGAAAAGCCAAAAGGCGTTATCGTGCAGTACGGTGGTCAAACACCACTTAAACTAGCGCGTGAACTTGAGGCGAATGGCGTGCCTATCATTGGTACCTCTCCGGATGCGATCGACCGTGCAGAAGACCGTGAGCGCTTCCAACAAATGGTTGAGCGTTTAGATCTTCTTCAGCCTGAGAATGCAACGGTTACTTCACTAGAAGAAGCAATTGCTAAATCAGCTGAAATCGGCTTCCCACTGGTTGTACGTCCTTCATACGTACTAGGTGGTCGCGCGATGGAAATCGTATATGACGAAGACGATTTACGTCGTTACATGACAGAAGCGGTACAAGCGTCAAACGAAGCGCCAGTACTTCTTGACCGTTTCCTAGATGACGCGATTGAAATCGATGTTGATGCAATCTGTGACGGTGAGCAAGTGATCATCGGTGGTATCATGGAGCACATCGAACAGGCCGGTGTACACTCAGGTGACTCAGCATGTTCACTACCAGCTTACTCATTAAGCCCTGAAATCCAAGACCGCATGCGTGACCAAGTAACACGTATGGCATTAGAGCTTGGTGTTGTGGGCCTTATGAATACTCAGTTTGCTGTTAAAGATGGCGAAGTATACCTAATCGAGGTTAACCCTCGTGCTGCGCGTACTGTACCTTTCGTATCAAAAGCAACGGGTGTTGCACTGGCTAAAGTAGCTGCACGTTGTATGGCGGGTCAGTCTCTTGCAAGCCAAGGCGTGACGAAAGAAATCATTCCTCCATACTACAGCGTAAAAGAAGTTGTACTTCCATTCGCTAAGTTCCCTGGCGTTGACCCAATGCGTGGTCCTGAAATGCGCTCAACAGGTGAAGTAATGGGTGTGGGTGACACATTCGCAGAAGCATTTGCTAAAGCACAGCTTGGTGCAGGTAACGTATTACCTCGCGCTGGTCGTGCATTACTGTCTGTTCGCAACGGAGATAAGAAACGTATTGTTGATCTTGCTCGTAAGATGCGTGAACTTGGCTTTGAACTAGACGCCACTGGCGGTACTGCAAAAGCACTTGAAGAGGCGGGTATTGAAGCGCGTCGCGTAAACAAGGTTTACGAAGGTCGTCCTCATATTCTTGACCGTATCAAAAATGGTGAGTACAGCTATATTGTAAACACTACTGAAGGTCGTCAAGCAATCGAAGATTCTAAAGTGCTTCGTCGTGGTGCACTACAAGGCAAAGTGAACTACACAACAACGCTTAACGCTGCATTTGCTAACTGTAAAGCAAACTCTGCAGATGACCGTGCAACGGTTTCTTCAGTACAAGAGCTACACAAGCGCGTAAATTAATTGTCGAAGCATTGCCTAGTCTATGCATCGTGATATAGACTTAGTCAATTAATTGAAATATTAAAGCCCGGTATTACCGGGCTTTTACTTCTGTACTTCTGGGAAAGAATGACAATGCAACAAACTCCGATGACAGTACGTGGTGAGCAACTACTACGTGAAGAGCTAAACGAATTAAAAACAGTTCGTCGTCCTAAGATCGTGGCTGACATTGCGGAAGCCCGTGAACACGGTGACTTAAAAGAAAATGCTGAATACCATGCTGCACGTGAAGAGCAGGGGTTCTGTGAAGGTCGTATTCAAGAAATTGAAGCAAAACTGTCGACTGTACAAATTATTGACGTTACTAAGATGCAAAATAATGGCAAAGTTATTTTCGGTTCTACAGTGACAATCGTGAATTGTGACACAGACGAAGAAACAACTTATCGCATTGTGGGTGATGATGAAGCAGACATCAAAAGCAATCTGATTTCATTTAACTCGCCAATTGCACGTGGTTTGATAGGTAAAGAATTAGATGATGCGGTAACCATCAAAACGCCAAATGGTGATGTTGAATTCGAAATTATTGAAGTTGAGTACATCTAACTTTAATAACTTCTTGCTGTACATACTTTAAAAAAAGCCAAGCATTCGCTTGGCTTTTTTATGCCTGTAATACCGTGTAATTGCAAAGTCTGCATGATAATTTAAAGTTAACTTATAAAAGAAAGGTTCAATCATTTTTAGGGATTAAAGCGGTCACTCATAGTGTTAAGAATTGCCTATTCAAGACTGTATGGATACAGAAGATAGAGCAATGTAGCAGTAATTGCTAAGAACAACGAAATAGCAAAATTTTACTTTGCTAAAGACTTTTTTTCTTTGCTATGTATTGCTTACTTATTTAAAACAATTGGTACAGCAAGGAGCGTTAATTATGGTTGCAAATACTCATCTTCAATTTTCATTGCAGCATCAATTTTTTGATGCGTTGCTAGACAAAGTATCTAGTTTGATATCATTCGAATCCCTTACTCATTCTCACCAGCATAAATTTATTAATCAACGCCAAGGAAAAAATAGCTGGGGTGCTAGGGTGCTTCATGGTGGGAAGTTTTATAAAATATTGAACAGTGCTGAAGTGTCATATGAGGCGCTATTGATAAACGAACAAACTGAATATTTGTTTGCTTCGCTTGATGAAATAAAGTCTTATTTAAATCAGCATAATATAAAAGCCACTTTCATTGAGCTTGCACCAAACCAAACGGTGATACCAAGTTTTCAAAAAAAGAATATGAACTTAGTCACAGCTGCTTTGTTATTGCAATGGTTTAATTTTGGGCCATTTGGTTTTCATATTGAATGGCTTAAAGAAATGCCCAACTATAATGGCAGTTATATTACTAGAGCATTACTTTATTTAGACAAAAGCTTATCCGAAAAAGACTGGTTACTTGGTTATGGGATGCACTCCCAAATAATGCCTATCTCAGACAATCAGCCATCGATACATCAAATCATGAACAGTTTAGACATATGCCGACCAATTTGTATTTTAGATGCACATTTACCGATAGCTTACATTAATGATATCACTGCTGAACTGGTTTTTAATGAGCTAAAAAAGAAAGGAGATTCACCCTATACGGATTTCACTGCGTTTAAGAACCAATTAGATGAGCAAGGAGGGCTGTTTGAGAAGCAGTTACTTTGGCTGATTGATGTTCTTCCAGAAGAGCAGCTCCTGCAGCAAGTATCTCATTTGCTCTCAACCATAGATGATACTTTGTGTAAAAGTGAAGAAGCAGGGTTCAGTTCGATATTGGTGAATGACACACACACATTCTCTAGAGCGATTATTGATTATTACCAAGACGACTCATTGCCTGTAAAAATAGTGAGTGTTGAGCCAGCAACTGATAGCGACTACTACAAGGTTAAAATGGCCCCAGAGTATCCAATTGAGCCTTTATCTCCTTTTAGAGAGCTTTTCTCGGTAATGAAAGCCCAAGAATGGGACAAAGAACAACTTACCAGTACGCAAGCGTTTTGCACTGAGACTTTAGGGAGAGAGGGAGATTTTCAAAGTTACCTAGTTTTGAATGAGGACCCACTTAATGCCCATAGAGAGGATTTATTGTCAATTCAAGTGCTAGGCAAGACAGATACAATTGAAGGGAGCAGTTAACCCCTTCAATTGTGTTGCAGTTACCAGGAACCTGTATTTTCCATGTCTACCCATGGCTGTTGAGGTGGTAGAGAGTCACCTTTTTGTAATAGCTCGATAGAAATTCCATCCGGTGATTTAACGAATGCCATATGGCCGCAACGAGGTGGGCGGTTTATGGTGACACCCGCATCCATGAGTTTTTGACAAAGCGCATAAATATTCTCAACTGCAAATGCTAAATGCCCGAAATTCCTGCCGCCTGTATATTCTTCAGTATCCCAATTAAAAGTTAGCTCAATCGTTGGGCTAAAAGTTTGTTTAGCCGTTTCTAGCTGGCCAGGGGCCGCTAAATAAACTAACGTAAACCTACCAGCTTCACTGTCATAACGTTTGACTTCATTAAGACCTAATAGGTCACAGTAAAATGCTAATGATGCGTCTAAGTCTTTAACGCGCACCATAGTATGTAAAAATTCCATCATTGCTCCTAATCAACTTTGTGACAGACCTCATTAAACGAATAAAGCCTCAGGTTGGTTTGAAAAATCAGTTAAATGTTCTAACTTAAATTTAATACGCGTAGCTTAACGGACTATACTTATCTAGGGTAGCCCAGATGAGTATGCAAGGGATATAAATGGCCAAATTAACCATTACCAGTGATAACAATGTCATAGATAGCATGACTGACATTGTTGCTTGTTTAAATACCAGTGACTCAATTCAGAGATTTTTACTCGACATCCATTGTATTTTACAAAAAGTGACTTACGCAGATAATTTCTATGTGGTGTTATTCAAAAATAATGGTGAGCTGTCTTTTCCGTATTTTCATGATGTCAAAGACGATATTCGGGCAGAAGATTTAGAAGACATTAAGTTTGAACAAATTAAAAAGACACTTACAGCCTATGCTTTAGAGCAAAAGACAATCTGTAATTTTACTGATGTAGAAATACAGCAGTTAATTGATGCTGGCACATTACAAGTGCTAGGCACAATTCCTCAGCAGTGGCTTTGCTTTCCACTGAAAAATAGAAATCACTTTCTCGGTGCCTTCATAATTCAATCTTACCGTCGCAATGATGAATACTCTGGCGTTATTGTTGATGTACTTTACACCATTAGTCATGTCATCTCTTCTGCGCTAGATGCATTTAATAACCAACAAGCATTGCTCGAAGCCAATCAAACCTTGCAAGATTACCAAGCTGAATTAGAAAAGCATGTTGCAGCTAGAACCCAAGAGCTTCAGCAAAGCTTAGAAGACTTACAACATGAGGTTGAGAAAAGCGAAAAGCTGCAATCACAATTAGAATATGAATCTCTGCATGACAACCTCACAAACTTAGCGAACCGGAAATATCTATTCAAAGAGCTGTCACGGTTAGCCTCTAAATCCGAACGAAACAAAATTGAAGTATATGTGTTGTATCTAGACTTAGATGATTTTAAACCGATAAACGATGAGTTTGGTCATAAAAGTGGTGACTTAGTGTTAAGAACCGTTGCACAAAGGCTGACCAGTGAAGTGAGAGGGTATGACTTGGTTGCCAGAATTGGTGGTGATGAATTTGTGGTATTGCTGATGGAACCATTACACTTT
Organism: Pseudoalteromonas sp. NFXS53; assembly: GCF_056629255.1. Lineage (NCBI taxonomy): Bacteria > Pseudomonadati > Pseudomonadota > Gammaproteobacteria > Alteromonadales > Pseudoalteromonadaceae > Pseudoalteromonas > Pseudoalteromonas sp. NFXS53. The sequence goes on from NZ_JBWVBR010000004.1 coordinate 212,906, forward strand.
GGTGTGCTCGACCAGCTTTGCCAGCGATTATTACGTAGTATTCAACAGCCGATTCAATTAGAGTCAGAGCTAGTGGCTAATTGTGGCTGTAGCATTGGTGTGGCAGGAAATTATACTCAGCAATTTACCGCTGAAAACTTACTACACCAAGCTGATCAGTCTTTGTATGCAGCTAAAAACAAAGGTAAAAACCAAGTCCACTTTGCTATGAGTCATGAGCAATAGGTTTAACTTGCTTTATCTTTTAGTTGCTTTAGGATCAAACTCAAACGTTTTTTAAATACCTTGATATGATCTTAAGACTGTTACTTCTTTTTTGTTTATTCTCTCCAAGCCTAGTCAAGGCAATTGAGGTTTTAGACCTTTATGAGAGTACGCTCTATATCGATGATAAAACGCGTGCTAGTCGCGTAGATGCCAGTAAAGCGGCGCTTACTAATGTGATCAAAAAGCTCACAGGTAAGTCTGAAGTAAACTCTCACCCTTTAATCCGCCAAGCGATGCGCTCTATTTCTGACTATATGTTGAAGTATGAGTATCTAGAAACGCGTGATGGTGAATTACAGATCAAAGTAAAGTTCGAAGCGCAAAAAGTTGAAGAGTTGGTTCAAGATGCAAATCTACCATTATGGGGTAATAGGCGACCAAAGATTGCCATTTGGCTTGCGATTGAAGATGGTTTTCGCAGAGACTTCGTGACTCAAGAAAGCTACCCTCAGTTAGAACGTCTCATTTATGATACGGCCCAAGATTGGGGCGTACCAGTGGTTGTGCCACTAATGGATTTAGAAGATAGAAGTAAAGTGGGCATAGCTGAAGTGTGGGGCAATTTTTCAGAACCGGTTGAAATTGCGTCGATGCGTTATCAAGCCGAGCGCGTGATCACCGCAAGAATGTTCAAACCAGAAGCCAGCGATTTCTGGCAACTTGAATGGCGCTATACCGATGCTGAATTATTTGAATCAAATCAATTGGTAGGCGACAAGCAGCAGGTGTTGATCCAAATGGTTAATAACTTTTCTGATGCTTTGGTCAAGCAGTTTGCTATTGATCCAAATAAAACGTATGCATCAGCAAGCTCAGTACTGACAGTTGATAAACTGTCGGACTTTGTGACCATAGAGCAGGCGAGAAGACAGCTTATTAGTATCAGTACCGTTGTTGAAGTGGACGTCATCGAGCGTACAAACGATGCGGTGAAGTTTTTAGTTGAACATACTTCTGATGTCACTGATTTAGTCAAAGCGATAAAACTAGAGCGAAGCTTTACACCGTTTGTAGACCCAAGAGCTTTTTATCAACTTGAAGATAGTCATAACCTCAAGTACTCATGGGTAGGCGAATAATGCAGTTAGAGCCAATGCAAATGGCTTTGCCAGTGACTTTACCTGATGATGAAACATTCAGTGCCTATTTTGGTGGGGAAGAATCTCTTGAGGTGAATCACTTAAAGGCGACATTAGAAAATCGCAATGAAGACTTTCAGTTTACCTATTTATGTGGCTTAGCTGATTCAGGAAAGTCTCACTTACTTTATGCCACTTGTATTGCGGCACAAGAGTTAGGCTTATCTACCATGCTGTTAAGCCTTCGCGAAGTGATCAGTTTTGGCCCTGAAGTACTCGATGGTTTAGAGTCTTTAGATGTTCTATGCATAGATGACGTGCATTTAGTTGCTGGTGTAGATACATGGGAAAAAGCGCTATTTAACTTTTTCAATCGTTTTAATGAAAAAGGTAAGTGTTTAGTGGTCACGGCAGATTTACTGCCTGATATGCTACATATCAATTTGCCTGATTTAGAGTCTCGTCTAAAGTGGGGTACAACTTTTCAAATTCGCTCTATGAGTGATGATGATAAGGCTGAAGCCTTAGTTAAACGCGCTAACATGCGGGGCCTTGAATTAAGTGATGAATGTGCGCGCTTTTTATTAACCAGGTTAAGCCGTGATATGCGCGCTTTACTCGATATTTTAGACAGACTTGATCATGCATCCATGGCTGCACAAAGAAAACTCACAATTCCTTTCATAAAAGCCACTTTAAAACTGTAGAAGGGCTAGAATCCAGCCCTTGCTTTCAGTTATCATTGTCGATTAATAAACAGCAAATTACCTCAATAAAGATCAGGTAGAAAATGAACTTAGAGAATATCTTAGCCGAAGCGCTTGAAGCCGTTTCGAGCGCGAGCGAAATTGCGCATCTAGAAGATGTACGCGTAAAATACCTTGGTAAAAAAGGTGAGATCACAGGTCTTTTAAAGACTTTAGGTAAATTAGCACCAGAAGAGCGTAAAGATGCCGGTGCTGTGATCAACAAAGCGAAAACGCAAGTACAAGACGCAATTAACGAAAAAAGAGAAGCATTGGTTGCTGCTGAGCTTGAAAAGAAACTAGCCGCAGAAACAATTGATGTGACTTTACCAGGTCGTGTAATGCCGACAGGTGGCATTCACCCAGTAACTCGTACAATTGAAAGAATTGAAACTTTCTTTGGTGAGTTAGGTTTTGCTGTTAAATCTGGTCCTGAAGTTGAAGACGACTTCCACAACTTTGATGCACTGAATATTCCTGAGCATCACCCTGCACGAGCTGATCACGATACTTTCTACTTTAACCCTAAGTTGGTTTTACGTACGCAAACAAGTGGTGTACAGATCCGTACTATGGAAACTGAACAACCGCCACTACGTATTATCTCTCCAGGCCGTGTTTACCGTAACGACTACGACCAAACACACACGCCAATGTTCCACCAAGTTGAAGGCCTAATGGTTGATACTGATGTGAGCTTTACTGAACTGAAAGGTATTTTGCACGACTTCCTACGCAACTTCTTTGAAGAAGATATGGAAATCCGTTTCCGCCCATCTTACTTCCCGTTTACAGAGCCTTCAGCTGAAGTAGACGTAAAAGGTAAAAACGGTAAATGGTTAGAAGTATTAGGTTGCGGTATGGTGCATCCAAACGTACTCAAATCTGTTGGCATTGACCCAGAAAAATACACTGGCTTTGCATTCGGCATGGGCGTTGAGCGTTTAACTATGCTTCGCTACGGTGTGAACGACTTACGTGCGTTCTTCGAAAATGACATGAAATTCCTAAACCAATTCAGATAAGAGCGAAAGAAATATGAAATTTAGTGAAAAGTGGTTACGTGAGTGGGTAAATCCAGCTATCGATACCGAGGCTCTTTCTGAACAACTTTCAATGGCTGGCCTTGAAGTTGATGGCGTAGACGCTGTTGCTGGTGACTTCAGTGGCGTTGTAATTGGTGAAGTGGTTGAGTGTGGTCAACACCCAGATGCTGACAAATTACGCGTAACAAAAATCAATGTAGGCGAAGACGAGCTGCTAGACATTGTGTGTGGTGCAGCAAACTGTCGCCAAGGTCTAAAAGTTGCAGTTGCTAAAGTTGGCGCAGTATTACCTGGCGATTTCAAAATTAAAAAAGCAAAGCTTCGTGGTCAACCTTCTCACGGCATGTTATGTGCGTTTGAAGAGCTAGGCATGGCTGAAAGCTCTGACGGTATTTTAGAACTTCCAGCAGATGCACCAATTGGCCAATGTATTCGTGAATACTTTAACCTTGATGACGTGACAATCGACGTTGACCTAACAGCGAACCGCAGTGACTGTTTAGGCATTAAAGGTCTTGCACGTGAAGTGGGTGTATTGAACAGCCAAGACGTGATTGAAGTTGCTATTGCCGCTGTTGAGCCAACAATTGAAGACACGATTAATATCGAGCTAGTGAACAGCCAAGCTTGTCCTCGTTACTTAGGTCGTATCATTAAAGGTATTAACCTTGAAGCGACAACACCGCTTTGGATGGTTGAAAAACTTCGTCGTTCTGGCGTACGTTCAATAGACCCGGTTGTTGACGTAACAAACTATGTGTTGCTTGAGCTTGGTCACCCAATGCATGCGTTTGATTTAGCAGCAATTGAAGGTGGTATTAAGGTTCGTAACGCAAACGAAAATGAAGAGCTAGTTCTACTTGATGGTAATACGGCAAAACTTAACCCTTCAACGTTACTTATTGCTGATGAAAACAAAGCGTTAGCAATGGCGGGTATTTTTGGTGGTGAAGGCTCAGGCGTTAAAGAAGGCACGCAAGACATCTTACTTGAAAGTGCATTCTTCGCACCACTGGCGATTGCTGGTCAAGCACGTAGCTACGGCTTACACACAGATGCATCACACCGTTACGAGCGTGGTGTTGATCCTAAATTGCAGCGCGATGCCATGGAGCGTGCAACAGCATTACTTCTTGAGATTGTAGGTGGTGAAGCAGGTCCAGTTGTTGAGGCTGTATCTGAAGCAGATCTTCCAGTTGAGAAGTCAGTAACACTGCGTCGTGAGCGTTTAGACCGTGTTATCGGTTATCACATTGAAGATGCTAAGGTAACAGATATCCTAACTCGTTTAGGTTTAACGGTTGAATTTGCAAACGACACTTGGAGCGCACAAGTGCCAAGCTATCGTTTCGATATCAGTATCGAAGAAGACCTAATCGAAGAAGTGGCGCGTGTATTTGGTTATAACAACATTCCAAATGTAGCACCGACAGCGGCGCTTAAGATGACAACGCACCAAGAAGCTAAGCTTCCTATTGCTAAATTCAGAAACGAGCTCGTTGCACGTGGCTACCAAGAAGCAATTACTTACAGCTTCGTAGACCCTAAAGTACAGCAGCAGCTTCACCCACAAAGCGATGCATTAGTATTACCACATCCAATTTCGATTGAAATGTCGGCAATGCGTGTAAGCTTATTGACAGGTTTAATCAATACGGTTGTATATAACCAAAACCGTCAGCAATCACGTTTACGCTTCTTTGAACATGGCTTAAAGTTCTTAAAAGATGAAACTGCAGAAAATGGTGTGAGCCAAATCGCGGTTCTTGGCGGTATCATTTACGGTAATACCCATAACGAGCACTGGTCAATCGAGTCTAAACCGGTTGATTTCTTTGACGCTAAAGGTGATGTAGAAGCGCTTATCGCTTTAACGAATGACGTAAGCCGTTTCTCATTCAAAGCCGAAGCAAATGATGGCCTTCACCCAGGTCAATCAGCGGCGATTTACCTTGATGACAAGAAAGTTGGTTTTATTGGTGCTGTTCACCCTCAACTTCAAAAGTCTCTTGGTTTAAACAATACGGCGTTTGTTTTTGAAATTGAAGCAGATGCATTAGTTGCTCGTAAGCTGCCAGAAGCGGTTAGCGTGTCAAAATTCCCATCAAATCGCAGAGATATTGCTATTTTAGTTGCGGATGACGTAAAAATAGGCGATATTTTAAATAGCATTGAGAAAGTTGGCGGAAATCAATTAGTTGACCTAAACTTATTCGATGTGTACAAGGGCAAAGGTATTGAGCCGGGCTTTAAGAGCCTAGCGATTGCTCTTACATTGCAAGCAGCTGATAAAACGCTCGAAGAGAATGATATCAATAGGCTTGTAGAAAACGTGGTGGCAGAACTTGCCAACAAATTTAATGCATCGTTGAGGGACTAGATATGGCGCTTACTAAAGCAGACATAGCTGAACACCTATTTGAAAAATTGGGGATGAACAAAAAGGATGCCAAAGATATAGTTGAAGCGTTTTTTGAAGAAATCCGCTCAGCGCTGGAAAAAGGAGAGCAGGTAAAGCTTTCTGGTTTTGGCAACTTTGATCTAAGAGACAAGAAAGAGAGACCAGGACGTAATCCTAAAACTGGAGAAGATATTCCGATCTCTGCGCGTCGTGTTGTAACTTTCCGCCCTGGGCAGAAGTTAAAGACACGTGTAGAAGTGGGAACAAGCAAAGAATAGCTTATCTAGTCTCACCTGATTTTTTGATAAAACCCTAGCGCAAGCTGGGGTTTTTTATTTTGAAAAGCTAAAAGCTAAAAGCTAAAACGTAAATTAAAGCGTAGCAAGATTTGCTTGTTATAGGTGGAATTAAACAGGCATAAAAAAACGCCTCATTAAGAGGCGTTTCCAGTATTTATTGCTAATTAATCAATTAGGTCTTCAACACCAACGATTAACCAAGGTGCATCACCTTGAGTTTGGCGCTCTAAGTGCCAAATCTCATGAATTGGCTCTTCTTGATTGTCACCAAGGTCACGGTATTTACCTTTAAACATAATGCTCACTTCCCAAACATGTGGGTGCGTGTCTGCACGAACTAGTTGTGCATCAACAAACATGACTTCGGTTGCAACACTGTCATGTTGTTCACGCTCAGCTTTAAACTCTTCAACTAATGCTGGGCTTAGGTACTCGGCCATTTTGCCGTAGTCTTTGTCGTTCCATGCCTTTTGAACAGTGTGGTAGTGCTCACGGGCACCTTGTAAAAAGCCATTAACGTCAAAATCTTTTGGCAAGTTGAACGGCACATCATTTTGTTGTCCGAAACCGCCTGAAGATTGCATAGGCTGCTGTGCTTGGAACTGCTGCGGCTGCTGTTGGAATTGTTGCTGTTGACCAAACTGAGGACCACCTGCCATTTGTGGTTGCTGGCGCTTTGCCATCATACCTTTGATTAGCTTGAAAATAACAAATGCTGCAATCGCTAGCAGGATCATTTCTAAGAACTGAAAGCCTTCAAAATCATCACCCATCATGGCTGCAATTAAACCACCTGCTAATAAACCACCAAGTACTCCGGCCATAATGCTTTTTTTACTTGATTTACCAGCTGTTTTTGCAGGAAGGCTTTTTGTATCAACTTGTTGTTTTTGCTGAGTAGTTGAAGTGCTGTGCGTTTTTCCTGATTTCTTTTTACCGAACTTCTTACGGGCTTCAGCATCGAAGCTAGTTGCGAATAAAAGTGAGATCAGTGAAAAAATAACGAGAAAGTTTTTCATACTATTCCTATTAAACTGAAATTTTGGTTAGTTTAAATAATGAATAGTTAAAGTTAAATAAAATTTTATAAAAAAGTGCTCATAGACAGTTTTAATCGAACTAAATGTCAGCAAATATGGAATTTAGTAACACTCAGTGATCCCCATATCGACTATTCTGTCTGTTTCACCACTGTTATTGAATTGGTATAGGCTTTTGTTGAGATCGCGAAGCAGCTTTCGCCAACGAGGAGATTGCTTGCTCAATGCAAAATAGAGGTTATTGTACTGAAGCGAATGGGTTTCACGTTCTATATTCCTTAACAGGGTCGCTTTTTCTGGTCGTGGTAGTTCAGAGTAACTGACGGTAAATTTTAGCACTTTGGGGTCACCAATTATGAGGTCAACACGTTTGCCAACCAATAGCTTGACCAGTTGTAAGTCGTCGACGGCTTCAATTATGGTAAACTCATTGTTGTCCATCATGGCGTCAAATTCTGGGGTATTTTGATACCCTCTGACAACCCCAATTTTTTGTCCTTTAAGTGACAGTAAGTTGCCGTTAAACCTGTCAAGATCGCCTTTGCGTTTTAAAAAGCCAATCTCCCCGCCGGGGAAGGGGTTTGAAAGCGCGAGGAGTTCTCGCCTAGTTTTGCCCTCAACCGTGTCTGAGGGGGCTGAGTCTTCAATGTAGTACTCAGGCATGAGAATATCAGCTTTGCCGAGTTCAGCGGCTCTTACAGCCCTAGCCCAAGGTAAAAACTCGATATAAACACTGTAACCTCTCTCAACAAGTAAAGCGACGGTAAATTGAAAAACCCAGCCTTTATTACATAGTTGGTTACCAATATAGGGTGGCCAATCAAGTGTTACGATGTGAACAGGTTCTGAGTCATTAGCATTAAACAACAAGCCATTTTTGTATGTTTTGCCTTGAACAACTTGATAGATGTTATCTTTGAAGTAGCCAACATTCATGCTGGCAAAAGCATTGGCGCTAAAAAAGAGAAGTATAAAAATAAATAGTCGCATGAAGACTTTAGTTTGATAAAAACTTAATTCTAAGTTTAGGAAGCCCAGATGAAAACGCAAAGTTAATACCACCCCTCAATAATACTCAATCATTTTGAGGGACTAAAACTAACACTAGCTTCGTTAAAAATTTCTCATATAGAACAACTAAATAGCAAAATTTTCGCCTAGCTATCGGCTAGTTTTTCTTGCCTCAAAATAGAACGCTTAATTAAAAGGGGTGGTATAAAAACAAAGAAAGCCGACAATTGTCGGCTTTCCTATGTGTCAAAAAGTCAGTAATTGAATTACTGAACTAATTCTTGATCGCTGAACTTGTCTGCAAATAGAGGGCTTGATAGGTAACGCTCTGTTGCACTTGGTAAAATAACAACAATGTTTTTATCAGCGTTCTCAGGCTTCTCAGCAAGGCGTTTAGCTGCAACAACAGCAGCACCTGAAGAAATACCCACTAGGATACCTTCATCACGCATTAGCTGGTGTGCCATTTCAATTGCATCTTCATTTGACACTAGCTCAGTACCGTCAATAAGTTCTAGGTCAAGGTTTCCTGGAATGAAGCCCGCACCAATACCTTGGATTTTGTGAGGACCTGGCTTCACTTCTTCACCTGCAAGTGTTTGCGTGATAACTGGAGAATCAACAGGCTCAACCGCGATAGCTTTTACATCAAGACCTTTCTCTTGCTTAAGGTAACGTGTAGTACCAGAAATTGTTCCACCAGTACCAACACCCGCTACGAAGAAGTCAACTTTACCTTCCATCGCTTCAAAAATTTCAGGACCCGTTGTTTCGAAGTGAATTTTCGGGTTAGCTGGGTTCTCGAATTGCTGAAGTAATACGTACTTTTCAGGATCGCTCGCTAGGATCTCACTCGCTTTTTCAATCGCGCCTTTCATACCTTTAGCGCCTTCAGTAAGAACTAGGTTAGCACCTAATGCTTTAAGTAACTTACGACGCTCAAGGCTCATTGTGTTTGGCATAGTTAGCGTTAGTTTATAACCACGAGATGCAGCAACAAACGCAAGTGCGATACCTGTGTTACCAGATGTTGGCTCGATGATCTCTTTGCCTTCAGTTAAAGTACCTGATTTTTCAGCTTCCCAGATCATTGAAGCGCCAATACGACACTTAACACTGAAGCTTGGGTTACGTGCTTCAACTTTAGCGAAAACGTTACCACCTGTTACACGGTTTAATTTAACGATCGGAGTATTGCCAATAGTTAGGCTATTATCTGCAAAGATTTTAGACATTGTGTTCTCTTTCATGATCTAGATTTAATTAGTGTTCACTTTACTGAGGTCGAACAAAAACAGAAGGAAAGATTGGCTATAAGATATATCAAATATGCTTATAGCCGAAAAGTATAAAAAGTTTGTTTTATATGCTTTACATTACATTAACCAAGCATAGCTAAACTTCATAAAGAAAGTCTTTGAATCCTTAGTAATTTCTTCTAATTCATCATCTTGATAGCCACTATCAGAGAAGCCTGCAAAGAACACAGTTTGAGGGTTTAACTTATAAGAATAAAGTAGCTGTGTGCTCAAGCCTTTATAAGTGGCATCAACTGAGTCGATGTAATTACTCGGGTTGCGTTCAATGTCTGTTTTAATCACAGCCAGTCTTAAATAGCTATTTAAATTAAACTGATAGGTCATTCGTACATCTGTCAAATTGGCAGTGAATACATCAGCGCCATCTGCTTCTAATGTTTGATAAGTATGTCTGAATCGCAGTTCAAAATGCTTGCCTAAATTCAGATTAATGACAGGACGTACCCTGAACTGTTCACCTAGACGGTTGTTAGCAAGGTCAACTTTATTGCCATTGCTAATATTAAGGCTGGTAAACACACCAGATATCGGCTTCATTTCCATGTAGGTCCACAGGTTGTTTTCGGTAAACAAGTCTGTGTTTCCGTCAATGGCAAGACTGGCTTCGTTATGGCGAAGACCAGTGCGTTTTCTGTGTTCTACCCCTGTATTAATATGACTTTGCAGCGGGCCATTGATAGAGAAGTTAGTTTGTACTTCTTTCTCTAACAACTCGTCATTATCGTTATGCGTGATGTCCCAATCCGTGTACCAATTAGCACGGTTCCACCAAGTGTTCTCATCGCCATACCAACGATACTCGTAACCGGCCAAAAACTTATTGAAGTCGATTTGCGACATAAAGCCTAAATCAGAACGCAGGCCTTTATCTCGGTATTGGTAGCTTGTAAAAGCACGCCAATGCTTTTCGTTATGCTCATAATTTAATAAGTAACCTAGACCTTTAGTATCTTCTTTATTAAGTACACGTAATGTACTTTCATTTAAATCACAGTCAGAATCGATTTCACACTCTGGCTGAGATGGTTTTTGGCAGTCGCCTTGTTCACCATTACACAGTTCATCAACAAAAGCTTGGGTATAGTCGGTATCAGAAAGCAACACTTGTGCTTTAAAAATATCGTTATTGGTGAGCTTATACTTGCTGTCTAAGCTAATCACTTGGTTACTATAATCATCACTTTGCCTTGCCGTTGTTGTGGTACCGACAGATAACGCATTATTAAAGTCATAGCGGTACCTTAATGCTAGGTTCTCGCTTTTTTGGTCAAATGAAACAACGCGAGAGCCTAAGTTACCCGGGATCATCACATTTAGCTTTTCATCGTTAGCGATGAAGGCACCAACAGTATGACCTTGCTTATTACTGGTAAACTTCATGCCATAATCAGGTGCAGCAATGTTTCTAGTGTGGATCAGGTTTAAATGTGATGAGAAGTAGTCTGCGTTATCTAAGAAGAAAGCACGCTTCTCAGGGAAGAATAAACTAAAGCTATTGTTAACACTCAACTGGCCTGTATCGGCTTCCACTTGAGAAAAATCAGGATTCAGAGTCGCGTTAAGTGTCATATCTGGGGTGATAGCCCACTTTACATCTAAGCTTGGCTCGATATTATCGTCATCAATCCATTCGCCAGCATCATTGCCATCAATATCTCGTGTTTGTTGTTTACCGGCAACCAGTGATGGAATAAGTGCAAAATTGTTTCCTTGTTTGGCTTGCTCAAAACCTGTGTATTCAGGCATTTGGCAAATCCAACAATTATTGGCATGTTCAATTTGCATACTCGAAATACGAAGACGTTGGTCTCGTGGATAGAACCTTAAAAACTCCATCGCCATGGTTTTTGTGTCTATACTGTCATCAAAGTTCAAAACCCTTAAAGGAATTTCAACCTCCACGTAATAACCACCCTCATGGATGCTCCCAGCGCTATCCCAAATACCATTCCAAGAGCTATTTTCGCTTTTCGTTAGTTCATTTTCGATAGAGTCTTGTTGTACGCCGAGTGGGTTAATAAATAATTGATAAGCACTTAAGCTATTGTTAAATGAATCAATTTTGATACCAACAAGGTCATCATTCCATGCACTGTCACGGTCTCGATAGAAGGCGCGGATAAGTTCAGGGTTTGGGTCTTTTGCATCGAAAGCAATGAATAATGAAGTACCATTTTCAAATACGTAAGCCGTTGTTTCAATTGGACTCGCAATGTTTTCTTGCGGCCATGTAACATTGTTAATGGTTATTTTTTTAGCTTGTTGCCAAACGGCTTCGTCAAGTTTGCCATCTATTTCAGCCTTAGCGTTAATAAAAGGTAGTGACTCAGAAGCAATTGATTGACTAGAAGCAGCGAGTAATGCTGCACTGATAATCGACAGAGAAGTTTTTAACATTATTGCGGTAATTTGTAGCACCAGAAATTAGCATAAATTAAATAGCACTCGAGGTTTGTTAACAATGCATAATCGTTAGAGGCACTTATTTTTAAGTTAAGTGCGTATAGGGTGTACCTAATTTGGTAATAGTGATGAAGAATAACGAATTTATAACAAATTCTCTGTAAAACATGTTAAAACGGCGCATCGTTTTTATCAGGGATAATTTATGTCGTTAATTTTGAAGTTACTTGCCGGTATCGCCGCAGGTATTGTGGTGGGCTCATATCTACCTTTACCGCTAGTAGAGCTACTTTACACATTTAAAGTGATTGTCGGTCAATTAATTAGTTTTACCATTCCTTTAATTATCTTGTTTTTCATTGCCTCAGGTATTGCAGGATTACCTAAAGGTGCAGGGCACCTATTAGGTAAGACGGTCGGCTTTGCCTATGGCTCAACTATTTTAGCGGGTACCTTAGCCTTTTTATTAGTAAACGCATTCGTGCCATTTTTCGAGGGTACAACGACTTACCAAGCCGTTCAGGCAACTGAATTGAAAAGCTTTATTAATATTGAAATCCCACCTTTGATGGGCGTAATGACTGCACTGGCAGCTGCATTCATATTTGGCATTGGTATTAGTCAGCTGGCACTGAAAGACTTACAGAATGTGGTTGATCAAGGTCGTGATGTCATTGATGCCTTACTTGCTAAAGTGATTATTCCTGCTCTTCCTTTTTACATTGCGGGTGTATTTGCTGAAATGGCGGTTGCAGGCACAGTGGCTGATACTTTAAGCACGTTTGGTATCGTTTTAGTTGCCGCGGTTGTTATGCACTGGTTATGGTTATCAGTGCTATTTATTGGTTCGGGTATTCTACTAAAGCGCAGCCCAATTGAATTAGTCAAAAACATGTTACCAGCTTACTTTACAGCAATTGGTACGATGTCTAGTGCGGCAACTATTCCAGTTTCTCTTCGTGCGAGTAAAGCCAATGGTGTAAAAGATGAAGTGGCAAATTTCTCAGTGCCACTTTGTGCGACTATCCACCTTTCAGGTTCAACGATTACGATCGTAACTTGTGCGATGGCAGTGATGTTACTGTCACCAGAGATGTCGATGCCAAGTATTACCAGTATTTTGCCGTTTATCTTTATGTTAGGCGTGGTGATGATCGCAGCGCCTGGCGCGCCGGGTGGCGCGGTAATGTCGGCTCTGGGTTTACTGACTTCAATGCTTGGATTCTCAGAGGGAGCAGTTGCACTTATGATTGCACTCTACCTTGCTCAAGATAGTTTTGGCACTGCTTGTAATGTCACCGGCGATGGTGTGATTGCCTTATGGGTAAATAAGTTCTCAGAGCAGAGTAAATAATCTAACAATTATTTGTTTTTGAACACCAAAAGGTCAGGAGTCACATTCTGGCCTTTTTTGGTTCTTTAGTATGATTTTTTAACTAATACAAAAGTTTAATCGTTATTTTTTACATAATTATGTGTTAACCTCAAATTGCTATTTTTAGTGATTGCGATTACCAAATTTTCTGTGAGGGTGTGCCATTGATTAATGTGTTATTAGTTGATGATCATGAGTTAGTTAGAACCGGCATCAAGCGAATTCTCGATGATGTTCGTGGCTTTAAAGTCATCGGTGAAGCTAAAACGGGTGAAGAGGCAGTTAAATTCTGCCGTGACAATAACCCTGATATTGTATTAATGGACATGAATATGCCGGGGATTGGCGGTCTTGAGGCGACAAAAAAGATTTGTCGATACAACCCTGATATTAAGGTAATTGTATTAACGGTTCATTGTGAAGATCCGTTCCCAAGCAAAGTGATGCAAGTGGGGGCACAGGGCTATTTGACCAAAGGGACGGGCTCTGACGAAATGATCAATGCCATCCGTGCTGTAAACTCAGGGCAGCGATATATCGCGCCTGAAATTGCTCAACAAATTGCGCTTGCGCAGTTTAGCGGTCGTAATGATGAGAACCCATTTCAGTCTTTGTCTGAGCGTGAACTGCAAATCATGCTGATGATCACTAAAGGTGAAAAAGCGCAAGATATTGCAGACAGACTTAACCTGAGTTCAAAAACAGTGAACAGCTATCGTTACCGTATGTTCGAAAAATTAAATGTTGGCGGTGATGTAGAGCTGACACATTTGGCTATTCGCCATAAAATGATCGATATAGACACATCGAACTAATCATTTTTAATGGCAGTATTTGATTCAAAAGCCTTTTTAAAAACATTATCTACAGAGCCTGGTGTTTACCGTATGTACGATGCGCAACACCAGGTTATTTATGTTGGTAAGGCGAAAAATTTAAAAAAACGTGTTTCGAGTTACTTTCGTAGCAACATTCCCGACGCTAAAACCCGAGTATTGGTAAGTAACATTGCCAATATAGAGGTAACGCTCACCAATACTGAAACCGAAGCACTGCTTCTCGAAAATAATCTCATTAAACAGTATCAACCTAGATACAACATCTTGTTAAGAGACGACAAGTCTTATCCTTATATTTTTTTAAGCGGGCACAAGCACCCCAGATTAGCTTTTCACCGAGGAAGCAGAAAACAAAAAGGGGATTACTTTGGCCCTTACCCGAGCAGCGCAGCCGTGTCTGAAAGTTTGCGTTTAATGCAAAAGATTTTCCCCGTGCGTCAATGTGAAGATGCCTATTATCGAGCCCGAAGTCGTCCTTGTCTGCAATACCAATTAAAGCGTTGTTCAGCGCCTTGTGTGGGTAAAGTCTCTGAAGGTGAATACAAAGAGCAGGTTGAACTGGTAAAACAGTTTTTATCAGGCAAATCACATCAAGTTATCGCGACCTTAGTTGAGAAGATGGAGCAGGCCAGTATGGCCTTGAATTTTGAGCTCGCGGCAAAAGTCCGAGATCAAATTGCAATTTTAAGACAAATGCAAGAGCAGCAGTTTGTAGCTGGTAACCTAGGCGAAATAGACATAATTGGTTTCCAACAGCAAAATGGCATTTGTGCTATTCACCTATTAATGGTGCGAGACCATAAAGTATTGGGCAGTAAAACCTACTTCCCTAAGGTGCCTAAAGACTCGCAGCAAGACGAAATCGTCACGTCATTTATTGGGCAATATTATGTAGGTGCGGGCACGCAACGGCAGATCCCTAAAGAAATTGTGTTGCCTTTTGAATTACAAGAGCAAATCGAACTCATCAATGCGCTATCGCAACTGGCCGATAAAAAAGTAGAGTTAAAGGCTTCTGTTCGCTCTGAACGTGCGCAATATCTCGCACTTGCAAATAAAAATGCATTAAACAGCATTGTTGTAAAACAAAACGCACAAGATTCGATTACTAAACGCTATGCGCTATTAAAAGAAGCACTACAGCTGAGCGATATCAACCGCATGGAATGTTTCGATATCAGTCATACCATGGGTGAAAATACCATTGCTTCATGTGTGGTATTTGATGGCAGTGGACCAAATAACAAAGAGTATCGTCGCTACAACGTTACGGGGATCACACCTGGTGATGATTATGCGGCAATGGCATTTGCTTTAAATAAACGCTATGGCAAGTTAAAAGATGAAGAAAAAATTCCAGACGTTATCTTTATAGACGGTGGTAAGGGTCAGCTTAATAAAGCAGAAGCATTTTTTGAAGATTGGCCGCACAGCAAAATGCCATTATTAGTTGGTGTTGCGAAAGGCACAAGCCGAAAGCCCGGTCTTGAGACGTTACTAATAGATGGCGGCAGACGAACCGTGAATCTTGACTCTGACTCGCCTGCTTTACATTTAATTCAGCACATACGTGACGAGTCACACCGTTTTGCCATAGCAGGACATAGAAACAAACGACAAAAACAGCGAACTCAATCTCTGTTAGAAGAAATAGAAGGAGTAGGGCAGAAACGCCGACAAGCCTTGTTAAAATACTTAGGTGGTATGCAAGGTGTAAAATCGGCTACTATAGCGCAGTTAAATCAAGTGCCTGGGATCAGCCAAGATATGGCTGAAAAGATATTTAATCATTTGCATGACAAAGCCTAATTGATCATGCAACACTATAAAAAAAGATACACAAAGTAGTTATGTGGAATATTCCTAATACCTTAACAACATTTAGATTGTTACTTATCCCTGTTTTTGCAGTGGTGTTTTATTTGCCTTACTCATGGGCTTTTTTTGCTGCCGCCTTTATTTTCTGGCTAGCATCGGTAACCGATATTCTTGATGGCTACTTGGCACGAAAACTCGATCAATCAACGCCTTTTGGGGCATTCTTAGATCCTGTTGCAGATAAAGTTATGGTCAGTGTGGCTTTAGTTGTTTTAGCAACCCACTATCAAAATATTTTTATTACTTTGGCTGCGCTGATCATTATAAGCCGCGAAATTGTGATATCTGCACTGAGAGAATGGATGGCCGAGCAAGGCAAGCGAGGCAATGTGGCAGTGAGTAATATGGGTAAGTTTAAAACTGCTGCACAAATGTTAGCCATCATTGGTTTGATTTGGCAATATGCACCTTGGATGACCATGTTAAGTTATGCGCTTTTAGCTATTGCAACACTATTAACTGTGACGTCAATGCTGGCATATTTGAATGCAGCAAAGTCTGAATTGATTAAATCTTGATATTTTACGGCTATATAGGCAGCAGTTTAGATAAAAATTGAGCAAACGATTAAAAACATTCATTTTTTATATTGACGCATTATTAAAGATCTGTAGAATGCGTCCGTGTTGAGAGGGCAGTATGCCTCAAAACGATAAAAGAAGTGAGTGAATAACTTACTTTGGAATGCGAGTATAGCTCAGCTGGTAGAGCGCGACCTTGCCAAGGTCGAGGTCACGAGTTCGAACCTCGTTACTCGCTCCAACTTTTATACGTCGGCGGAATGGCAGAGTGGCCATGCAGCGGATTGCAAATCCGTCTACCTCGGTTCGACTCCGGGTTCCGCCTCCATTTCTCAACACTCCACATGCGTAAGCAGCCCGATGCCCGGGTGGTGGAATTGGTAGACACAAGGGATTTAAAATCCCTCGTCAGTAATGACGTGCCGGT